>JBDNFV010000325.1:0-7213 GCA_041689635.1 Candidatus Nanopelagicales bacterium
ATCGGGCGCATCAGTTGAGATCTGGTCTGTTCGCGAAGACCCAGTCGACAACGGATTCCAGGTCCGAATCCGGCTTTGCTTGCGCCATCAACTCGGCCTCCTGGGCGCGGAGGTGAGCACGAAGTTCCCGGCGAAGGGCGGCTTCGACAACGGATGCCCTGCTGGAGGCCTGCCCTCGAGCTATCAGCGCGTCAAGCTGCGCCACCATGGAGTCGGGCAGTCGAACAGCGATTTGGGTAGACATGGGTTGAGCACACCGTTTTGGTATTCAATCCGGGATTTGTTGGTTTACCCTTAACACATTAATGAAGAGCGAGGAGAGACTCCCGGGGTAAAACTGACGGTGACTGCCCGTGGTTAAGTGGGACTGAAAAAGCACGGACTCGCTCACCTTGGAGTTGAGCCATGTGACCAAATAAATTGCGAGAATCTCCCAGGTGGCGCAATTCGAATTCAAGTGTCTCAGCCGAAGGGAAGTATGCAGGAATTCATCGGGATGCTAGAAGGCAGCACGACGGGGGCACTCTCCGTGGATACGAACGTCCTTGTACGTGCCGTGCTTAATGACGACGCCGAACAATCGCCGAGAGCGATAACGGCACTCATTGCAGCGGGCGGAGACTTTGCCGACGGATTAATCGCCTACGAAGGCAACTGGCTTGGTGGGGAATCCTTTGTTTCCTGTGATAAAAAAGGAATGACGTTACTCAATGATCAAGGTCAGACTTGTATTTCATTGTGAGGTCAATTGACGTTTCGGCTTACTCGCTAGTTTTGTACTCATCTAAACCCAAAGCCTGCGCTATTCGTTGAGCGCTCATTCCGTCTTCGGCAACCGGGAAGGATTTTAATAATGCGATCAGATCCGAGCGACGAGTTGGGTCGGCCGCAGCATTTCTGGGAGTGATGCCGTCCAACGCTGGTATCGAATCATCCAACCAGTCCTTTTCAAATTTTAAAATTGCCTCGGCAAGCACAAGGGCGAGTTCAGGACTGATATCGGAATTCGTGGGCTCAATCGCCAAACTTAATCCCTTGGGCCGCTCGCGCACTAGATCATCAAGTGTTGTGGTTTCTTCACTGATTATTTTGACAAACATGGGAAGACCACCAATCCAGTCCAACTCAATTTCCATACGTTCCTCGGACATTGTTTCAATACTTACAACACCGGCCGCAACTCGGATGCTGGCATGGATGGAGTTCCCAACCAACCGATCCCAGGCGTCATCATGGAGTTCGTAACGTTGCGCGAGTAACTTCTCGAATTTTTTAGGCTCTTTGACTTTCACTTTAGTACTGCACACAACGAGCGGCTCACCAGTAGTAGTTGTCATGCGGGGAGGGCCATAGCGCTCTGAGAGCGCCGCAACCACCTCAACTGGCAACGGATACCGATCAAATAATGCGATCAAAGGTGCCCGTTGCATCAACGAAACAAGTTCAACGCTGCCATACATCTGCCATTCCTGTCCGCATGGCAATAGCCGCGTGGCAATCAACATGCCGGGCTTAACCGAGTGTGTTGCCATCCGTTCACTCACCCAGGTGCGTTCACCGGACCGGATATCGCGCAAAGACAAGCCTTGGTTGAGCACGACCTCTTCAACATCAAAGACTGAACGAGTAATCCCGATCCATCTTTGAGCAAGTTCGAACTCATCCTCTGGCAGGAGGTGGCCCCGATCATCTAAGAAATCCTCGAACACTCCACCCTCGCAGAGCATGGAATCGTGGACGAGCGGGTCGCCGAGCCCGCGCAGGTATCCTTCTGATCCGGGCCAGTAGTGGGAGCGGGCAATGGCAACGTCGAGTAACTCACCGCGATAGGGGCCTTCGGTCAAATAGATAACCGCCTTGTGGTGTAACCAATGTGCACGTTCCTCCATGGGCAATGGTGGTGCGGATCTGTGACATACCTTGACCCTTCGCCCTGATCCGCACCAACAGGACATGTTTCGATCCGAAACCTCACTCGCGACAGCGAAACGCTTCAATATATTCAGGTTGTCATCATCCGAGGGTGTGCCAGCGCGTTCAAGTAGTGATACGGCACGCACAGCATTCCCCCGGTCACTGGCAAATCGGGCAAGTTCTTCGAGTACGGGTGCCCAGTTGGAGTCGGCGCTCTCGGCGGCTTCGTAGACCCCTTCGGCGAGATCAGTGTCACCCATTCGCTCAAGGGCCTTGCCTTCAAGCCAACCGAGTGCGGCCGCGGAATTTCTTGGCGCCCGATGCCGCCAGGAGTGAACTGCAAGAAGTAGCGGAAGTGACGAGACTTCATCGGAATCGATGACAAGGCCAAATAGGGCAGCGGCGCACTGTGGATGGTCAAGTTGGCGCAACGCCAGAACCGTGTCATCTGTTGCAACGCTGGACCCAATCGAGTCAAGTGTCGAAGTGAACTCTGATGAATTCTCGAGTCCACTGAATTCGCTGAATTCACTGAGCTGCAGGGCAATAGTCTCAACGAGTTGGCTAAGCGAGATCACGGAACGAGCCTGGTTTTCATCGAGGTCGTATCTAGACTTCAGTCGGGCAACGGTATTGCTTTCATCCCAGCTGACGAAGTCGAAATCTGCGGGGAAGACGAATGATTCCCGGGTGGTCAACCCGGCTTGTTCCAGCATGACACTCACGGGTTTTACCGGTGTGCGAAAAAAATCCGGGTGCGCGCAGCACATCGAGAGCAGTAACTGTTCTAATCCAAGCGGTGTCTCCGATTCGTATTTGGCTAACTCAACAAGAAGTGCAGCGGTAATACCGGCCGAATCCGAAACAATGTCGGTATTGATCTGCTCAATGGTCAGTGAGCCGTCACGATTGATACCCACCACGACCAACGAATCAGGCGCCAAATTCCCAAGCGCACCAGAGGGAAGTTGTAAAGCAAAATCGTCTTCACTGGAAAAAAATCCGGCCTCAAACAATGAATCAGCGTCGAAAGCACTGTCCAATAAGTTGATGGGTTCACCTTGGAAAGTGACGCACCCATTTAGGCACAGGTTCTGAAGTAGGGAAAGGTCCGGTGCGCTCAGCAGAATGTCACCGCTTCGCTCAGTTTCGCTCAGGTGATGAGTGAAAAAACGACCATCCAATACGCAGGTACCGCGTACCCACCGGCCTCCCGGTAGCGAGACTGCATCGGGGATCGACTCAATGAGAAGTTCGAGACCATGTGAGGTCTTGGATCCGAAGCCTGCGTCAACAACGGACTCGTCAATCTCCCCGAGAGTCCTCGCCTTCCCGTCACTTAAAAGATTGCCGATGAACGTAACGTCGCGCGCCATGTCCTAAGGCTGTCACAAGTGCCACCGGGAATCAAACCTCTTAAAATCCGTAAGACTCCGAATTTTACGAAGGTTTTGAACCTCGATTTTCGCACCCGGCAGCGATCCTTTCCGCACCGACAGGCGGGAGATCAAGTAATACTCGAATTGATTTTCCTGCTGAAGCGACTTGGGGACTGATGCGCTTATTGATGTACTTCGTGATGGTTGCTTTATTGGTTGCTTTAGACAATTTTTTGAGAACAACCGCCTCTTGCCGTTTTCCTTCGATCATGATGTTGATGTACTTCACAACGTTTTTCGGCCACGCTCGCGGTGGTGACTCCAAGGCTTGTGCCTCTGTCAACGTTTGCGTCGCACTTCTGCTGGCCGCATCTCGGTATTTCTTTCCCAGAAGCCCGACGTAGGACCCAGAGACGTTAATACCCTCCGCGGCGAGATCGAAATACCGCCAATTCGCGGCGTTGGACCAGCAAGCCCAGTCAAGGTAGTAGTTGCCCGCCCGCTTAATCGTCATGCGCTCCGAGGATGGCGGACCAGCGCTGGCCGGCTGCAGATGCGCGACACCCGCCGCAGATTGAGTTGTTGAGGCCAAAGCATTTACCGGGATGGCCAGCGTCGCTACAAGCACCAACGCAAAGGCATTTCGTGCAATGTTCATTGACCTATCCTCCATTATGCCCCGGCACCCGAGGTCCAAGAGGCTAGAGTATTTCACTGTGCAGTTCAAAAGTCTTGCGCCACTGGCGTTAATTTCATTTGCTTTAGTTGCTTGCTCCGCTTCGAACAGTGCAGTCACTGTTCCGGCCCTGTGGGCTAATAGTCAGGGCATGGGTGGAATCGAGCCTGCCGGTATCGTTGTTGAAACCAACGCTGCTTCTACCCAATTTTTAGTGGATCTCAGTGACGTCGATGCAAGTGGTGCCGGACCTTCATGGCGAGCCGCTACCGCGACCGCGGCAGCAGCGGCCACAATTATGGCCGCAGTTGATCCCTCTTCGGTTGCACTCGAGTACACGATCACCGGACCGATCGACGGTCCTTCGGCTGGTGGAATTCTGGCCGTTGGAACCTTGGCAGCAATTCGGGGTGACGCTCTCGACGCAAGCGTCACCATGACGGGCACATTGTCACCCGACGGTCGGATAGGTGCGATTGGTGGCGTTAAAACAAAAATCGAGGCGGCTGGAGCCGCGGGATATCGCCTAATGCTGATCCCGGTAGCGAATGAAGAATTTGCTCTCGAGGACAACTCGATGACCAACGCGCCAACATACGGAGCGACATTGGGCATCACGGTAAAGACGGTGGAAACCGTCTCCCAGGCTTACACCGAATTCACTGGAGTTGATCTTGAATCCTCTGACGTCCCTTCCCTTGATGTAATACAGAATCCAGCGCAACGAGACATCGCTGGCCGCATGCTTGATTCCCTTGCGGAGCAGCTGCCCCGAATTGCGGGGATCGAAGAACGCGCAATTCTCACAAACCAATTTCGAGAAGCCAAGGACTCATATCAAATAGGCGGCGCAGATGGTGACCTCGCGGCCTACGGACAGGCAGCCGACGCATACAAGCGGGCACTTCGTTCAATTGCTCGCTCAGAAACACTTACTGCCATTGAACTAAATGGAATAGCCGAGACAGTCGACGGACTCATGGTGAAAGCTGAAAAAATCAGGATCGATGCAATGAAGGAGATCGCGCGCATAAGTGAAGCACCATTTGGTCAAGGGCAACTGGCTCTGGCACCATCGGTATTGCGCTGGCCGATCTATGCCGATGCTTACGCAACTGCCGTCACCACAGCTTTGAAGAACCGTTCGAATACGCAAGAACTTATTGTTGCCGCAGCACAAACTCTGGCCGGTCAAGACGCAGCTTTGGATCAATTCATGGGAGATGCCGAGGTGATTGTGTTGGCACAAAATCCAGAGCCTGCCGCAAATAGGGAACGAGCGGTGACGTTCATGCGCGGTTACGCCACTTTGTTAAACAACGCAGCCGACGCAAATAGCAAATACATGGAGGCAATCCAAGGGATAGCTCCAGTTGAGGCCGACGACATCGGTTTCATTCGTGGTGCGAACGCTGCTTTAGCGACCAAATTTGGCAAGCCACAAAAGTACGGTAATGACGACTCTGCTGCCGCCGTGCTCGACGTATCCAGCGCTATGGCCTGGTACCTGCTCAGCGGCGCACGAATTTCAGCCGTGCAGGTATTCGGATCCGACGCGTTTGGCAGCGCGGTGACCTACGCCGCAGACCCCTTATCGATGAGAGACGACCTCTCGTTTTCGGTTGCCAGTGTAAGTCGGGACTCAGCGTCACTCGCCGGTTATGGAATAGATGTCTCAGCGGCGGTTTGGGGGACGGGGTGGGCGCAGCAGTTGGTTCGAACCCAGCGCGAGACCGATAACGAACTCTCCGCGTCTTCATTTGCACTGGCTCAGGTGTGGTTTGATCAATTGTGTCTTCGCATGCTTGTCGCAGCGAAAAAGTAGTCCGCCGAGACGAATGCAGACAATACTCTGAAACACGCAACCTTAAACTCTCGACTTGCTCACAATCGCCAATCGTTCGAGTTGTGCTTGAACGACGGCGTTTGCTCGAGAAAATTTAGATAATTTCCGGTCGGTCAACTCCATGATTGACAGTCCGTCGATGATCGCGTGGAGGGCTGCAGCCTCAATTTCGACATTGCACGCAATTATCCCGCGGGCTTCAAGCGAGGACAAAATATCGACAATTGCTGATCGGACTTCCATGTTCAAAGCATGTAACACTCGTGAAACACTCGGATCGTTTTCTTGGGCCAACAGTAGAAGCCACACCTGACCCTGTCGCCTGCGCTTGGGTGTCGTTGGGATCATTGCGCTGAGTGCCTCTGCGGCGTCAGCTATACCCAGATTAAGGACGTCAAGTTCCATAATTCTTTCGGTAACTGTTGCAACCGATTGCTCGATTGCCAAAGCTAACAGTTGACCTTGTGACTCGAAGTAGTGCGACATCCCTGTTTTTGATAGACCAGCTTCGGCTGCGACCGTTCGAACGGAAACTGCGGCTGCACCGTCGCGAGCAACCACGCGCCACATTGCGTCGATCATTATTTGACGCTGTTCGTCATGGTCAACGATTTTCGGCATACCGCACCATAGCGTCATTCTGGCCATAAGCCAATTCCAACTAAAAAAGTTTTTTCCAAAAAGTCGATTTGTAGGACACTGGCCTATAACATATGGTAAGCTCTATGGCGTGTTAAAAAATAGAAGGATCCCGAGATACAGGAAACCATCAAGGTTCAGTGCCGCCGCAGTACTTATTGCTGTAGGACTTTTCACTCTCATGGCTTGTTCCAGCGGCAGTGACGAAGGATTGGCGGTAGGCACAAGTCCAGAATCGTGGACACCGCTCACGATCAATATTGCTAATGACGGGCGAGTAATTGACATGCAGCTCGGTCAAACTGCGATCGTTTGGGACGACTCTTGGCCAGAAGCCGATGCATCCGGTGGTGTCACCGTAAGCGCCAAGGACTCCTCGGTTGTGCAGATTTCGCAGGAAGAAACAGGGGAGGATGATTACCGCACTGTTCCCAGCATCACGGCTATTAAAAATGGAGAGACCCTGGTGAGCGTCACCAACGGTGCCGAAGTAATACTCATGAGCGTCACCATTCGAGTGGTAGAAAATGCGCAACCGGCCAAGCAGGCAGTAGAGAGTGAAGCACGTTCAGTAGCTGTGACGAACAACACTGATCTACCGATTATTTTGACGGTGTCCGGCACCGACAACTTCGACTGGGAGGGGGCGCGTCCGGATAAAGCCTCACCTCAAGGATTTCAAAATACTGAGCTCGCAGTCGGTGAGACTGCCACCCGTAACCTGACCACAAACACCGAAGCAGATGGTGCTCCATTCAC
>JBDNFV010000326.1:0-1308 GCA_041689635.1 Candidatus Nanopelagicales bacterium
AACATTCACATGCTGCTTGCAAGTTTTTATCAGCCACGCGACCGTCGACGCAAAATTTTGATGGAGGACCATGCGTTTTCCTCTGACTCCTACGCGATCCGTTCTCACGTTGCCTTTCGTGGGGGCCACCCGGACAAAGACGTGATTCGCGTGAAGCCACGCGAAGGCGAAGATTGTTTGCGGACCGAAGATGTCATTGCGGTGCTGCGTGAACGCGGCGACGAAATCGCGACTATTTTGTTCGGTGCGGTTAACTACTACACGGGTGAATTCATGGACATTCCAGCGATCACCGCTGTCGCGCATGATGTCGGGGCTTATGCAGGTTGGGACTTGGCCCACGCCGCCGGGAATATTCCCATGCAGATGCACGACTGGGACGTCGACTTTGCTGCCTGGTGTTCCTACAAATACCTCAACGCAGGCCCCGGCTCGGTTGCCGGCGCGTTCGTCCATGAAAAACACCACACTGCAGCGCTCCCCCGACTTGAAGGTTGGTGGACTAATAGACCAGAAACGCGATTCTTGATGAATCCGATTGTTGACCCTTTGAAAACCGCGGATGCCTGGGCGGTTTCCAATCCGCCGCTACTGATTATGGCGCCGGCGCTCAGCGCCCTTGAACTTTTCACCGAGGTTGGCATGCCGGCACTGCGTGCGCGCAGTTTGCAACTCACCGGTTACCTGCGCGAACTTATTGAACTTCGTAATTCCGCCGAACCCGATGCCCACAAACGCGTGCACGTAATTACGCCGCGTGATTCCGATCACCACGGTGCGCAACTTTCCATCCGCGTACCGATCGAACCCTTCGCACTGATCGAGCGCATGTATGAAAGTCATGGTGTTCTTGGTGATGCCCGCAACCCGGACATTATTCGGCTGGCGCCGATTCCTATGTACAACACATTCCATGATGTGTGGCGAGCGGTTAATGCTTTGTTCGCCGAGCTCAACGGCTAGCTGCTAACGGCCAACAGGTCGCCACAATCCGGCACCGGGATTAACGCTTGCAACAGCCGCGACCAACGGCAGCGCGAGAAGTGGAAGCACCGGCACGAGACTCGCGTCGACCGCGACGGACACGAGCACCTGGACGAACGCGATTGGTAGCCAGCACATCATCAGCGCTGCGATTCGATGTCCGTGGTCTGCATTTTGGTTGAGAATTCCGCGCACGGTCCACACGGCCCAAGCCGCTGAACCAATTGAGGCTGCGACTGCGGCAACTCCAAACGGCACCTGTGACAACCCGGGAAGAATCGCTAGCAAAATTGACATAAAACCCGCGATTCCTAACGCGATTGG
>JBDNFV010000327.1:0-1454 GCA_041689635.1 Candidatus Nanopelagicales bacterium
AAAGTGATTTCGCCGTCTGTTCCCTTAAGAACAAAACGCTGGGACGGGTGCATGGCAAATGACGCAACGATCGCACCAGACCCCTTGCACGTTGTGTTCTCAAAATTGAACTGAGCTTTCATTGTCATGTCGACCCGCTCACCGAGTTTCTCCTCATGTGCTGAAGTGACCGAGTAGTTGGTCTCTTCGGCGAGAAGCGCAACGAGTGCATGTAGTGGGTAAATACCTACGTCGTACAGCGCGCCACCACCCTTAGTTGGGTCTAGCCGGTAATTACCTTTTGTTACACCGTCGAATGTGAAGGTACCGAGGTAGTTGGTCGGTGAGCCGATGGCATCGCTGGAAACCAATTGCCCGAGGCGTTGTGAACGTGGATGCCACAGCGACCAGACGGCTTCAACCAAGAGCAAGCCTTTGTCTGTCGCGTGCTGATACGCAGTGTCGGTGTCGCCGGCATTAAGGACCATTGGCTTCTCGCAGAGAACATGTTTGCCCGCGTCAAGGGATTTAATAATCCAAGGAAGATGTGCATCGTTATTCAACGAAATGTAGACGGCATCAACCTTTGGATCTTGGATCAGTTTTTCGTAGGAGTCATACACAACCTTCGGCGACAAACTCCGCGCCCGGTTTTCATCACGTGCCGCAGCCGCATAGAGCGTCCCGTTTTTCGAGTTGTGCAGTGATGCTGCCGTCGTCCCGGTTGCCAGACCGCCGGCGCCAATAAATCCCCAGTTAACCATTCCTTGATCAGACATGCTCCTAGTCTCTCCGACTAGTTGTTCAGGAGTACCGGCGACTCGGGCAGTCCGTTATGTGCGGCAGAAGTCTCCGCCGCCTCCATCAATGCCACGACGTCGCGTGAATCGATCGGCTGCACCTGCATCACCGCACCGTCTTGGAGAAGGGCCGCCAGTTCCCGGTGAAATTCGTAGGGCGGTACGACATCAAGTTCCAATTCGGTTCGAGCACCGGTTGAGTCAATAAGCGACAACTTGGCAGGTAGGTCGGCAACGGCGGGTTCGGCTGCCGCGTCCCAATCACCAATGATCGCACCCGTCGTGCCTAGGGCGTAGAATTTTGGCTTGCGTGCCGCGGCTAAATCGGAATTTACGAAACTTGCCGTGCGACCGTCAACGAAGGTAATTGCGACTTCAGCGTGATCGGCGTTGGTCACGTGATCCCAGTGACGCTTGTGGTTGTGCCCGGTGACGTGTGCGACCTTTTCGGGGAAGAGGTTCAGAATCTGGTCGAGGTAGTGTGACCCCCAGTCAAAAATCGCACCCCCGGAAACGTCAGACATTGAATGCCAGTAGTCGCACGGCCGCGAATATCCGCCCACGAAGGATTCATAGGAAAACAGTTCTCCCACAGAGCCCTCGCGAACGAGGCGACGCATCGTGACAAAGTCCGCATCGAATCGACGGTTTTGATACACAACCAGAACGCGCTCT
>JBDNFV010000328.1:0-3129 GCA_041689635.1 Candidatus Nanopelagicales bacterium
CTGCGCTTATTTCTGGGTAGTGCTATTCGTTCAATCGTTTATCTATTGGGAAAAGATGTTAACGCTGCCAAAGCAGAATTCGGGGCGATCTTTTCGGTCATCGCGCACCCATCACGGTTACGGCGATCGCGAGCTCTGGTCGCAGCGACCTCGACCGAATCTGCCGCAGTCGTTCGGCATCTGCGACCCAGCACGTGGGAGCAAGTCCGTGCGCTAGGGGAGGCTGCGGCCGGACTTGCCACAACAAGTGGGTCAACGACCAACACCCTCAGCGCCCTTGATTCGGGTCCCGTTGATGAAGAAGCCTCATACCTTGCCGAATCGTCACCGGGTTTGCTCAAGCGGGTGCTGCGTAAGCCCAGCGTCCTGCTCATTGTTCTGTTAACCGTGGTGGCCATTGCGACATCTCGATCACTGTGGCTCGGTGAGGGGGTAATCCAAGGCGGGGCGCTGCTGCCCAGCCCGTGGGGGGCGTCGGATCTGTGGAACTTTTATGTTCAAGGGTGGCACAACGTTGGTCCAGGTTCGGTGCGTGATTCCCCGCCCTACCTAGCACTGATCGCGATGCTGTCAACTCTGATGCTGGGCAAGGCCACCGCGGCAGTAACGCTCATCCTGCTGTTTGCAATTCCACTTGCCGGCTGGGCCGCCTACTTCACCTCCCGGGATCTGATCCCGAGTAAAGCCATTCGTTTTTGGGGCGCAGCCACCTACGCACTGCTGCCGGCCATGACGGGCGCACTTGCCCAGGGTCGACTCGGAACGAGTTTCGCAGCATTTCTTTTGCCGTTCACCCTGCGATCGGGTGTTCGCTTATTCACACCCGGTTCAACGAAACGACGGGCAGCCGGAACGGCATTACTCCTTGCGCTGCTTCTTGCGTTTGCCCCGGCGCTGTGGCTCATCCTGTTGATCTGTGCAATCTTGGCAGTCGCCTTTATTCGCCGCACCAAGGAAACAGTGATCAAAGCATCCATTGCATTTGGGGCATCCTTTGCCGCCCTTGTCCCATGGAGTATCAGTCTTGTACTCAATCCGGTGCAATTCTTTTTCGAGCCAGGTGTGAACTCTGCGGCGCTCACCGACCCCGATATTTCCATGATTGATATTTTCCTGTTACACCCGGGCGGTCCCGGAATGTCTCCGATCGTGATCAGCATCGGGCTCCTTGTTGCAGGGGTGCTCGCACTGCTGCGTACCGATCGACGTTTTGTTGTCATTCTTGTGTTCGTTGCTGCCTGGGTTGCCATCCTGTTTGCCCTCGTTCAGGTTGTTTTCCTTTTCACCCCTCCCGGCTCAACCACGCCCATTCGCACCTGGCCCGGACCGGCCACATTGTTCATCGGCTTGATGCTGATCGCTGCGGCAGCACTGGGTGCACAGGGGTTGCGTACCCGATTCATCGGGCAAAGTTTCAGTTTCGGTCAACCCCTTGCAGTTGTCGCTGTGTTAACGGCGCTTGCCGCACCACTGCTCTCCCTCATCTGGCTCGTTCCAGCGAACACCAGTGTGCTTTCGCGAACGGCAGCGTCAGCGGTGCCAGCTTTCGTGGCGGCCGACGCATTCGGACCTCAAGCTCCCCGAACACTTTTGCTCACGCAACTACCAGCTGGAAATGTTGAGTACACGTTCATCAATGGTGACGGCTTAAATCTGGGTGATGCGGATACGCCGCCGGATGCCAGCGTCTGGCGCGCAATTGATCCATTTGTTGCTGCAATGGCATCGGGTCGCGGCGGTGAGGAAATCGCGGTGCTGGGTAGTTATGGGGTTCGCTATGTTCTGCTGGCCCCCGGGTCATCAAGGGAGATTGTTCCGATCCTCGATGGGGAACCCGGTTTGCGCCGGCTAGCCAGTTCCGAGGGTGAAGTTCTTTGGCGGGTTTCTGGAGTCACCTCACGGGCGCGCATCACCGATGGAGCCACCCAATCACCGGTGGGGATCGCCGCACCGGAAAACCTGGGCACGGATCCCTACATCGAACAGACCTTGCCCGAGGGCTCCGGCACGCGGGTACTTTATGTGGGCGCGAGTGCTGACTCGCGGTGGAAGGCCGGGGATTTTGCGTCGGTAACAACCGATGGTGCGCTGAGTTGGTCGGCGACATTTGAAATCCCGGTCGGAAGTCCCAACGTTCGGGTTGTCTTTGACAACCCGTCACGGCAATTATGGTTGCTCGCACAACTTTTCATCGTGTTTTCACTCGTTGTGATCGCGCTGCCTGCGCGCACTAAAACCGAGGTGGATCCCGATCTTGATATTTCACCCGATATTGCACACATGCACGAGGTAGCGCACCCAATGGAAGGGCGTGATCCACGTGTCTAACGTCGATTCATCATTGTTGCGTTCGCGCTTTTTCGCACCCGTGGCCATCGTGGCTGCCGCTGCACTTGTTGTCGGGATCTCCGGATTGATCCAAGTCGAAACACCAAAGGCCTCCCAAGGCGCCGTCACCATCGAACCCATTGGCTCGTCCGTGCTGCTGTGTCCAGAACCCGGCACCGGCGGCAACCTCGGGGTGCGAGTCACCGCTGCGGTCGTCCCGGGTCAACCGGGACAAGACACCGGCTCAGGTTCAGCCGGAATTGAAACCCTTCCCGGCAAAGAGTCGGCGAGTTCGCGGATAACGGCGCCGGGGGAGCAGGGACAAATCGAGGCCTTCGGCGACCGACTGCCCGCCATTCGCGCATACGGTGAAGGTTCCCTCGCACCAGGACTCGTTGCCAATCAATGGGGGCGTGACCCAAGTGGACAAGGGCGTGGCATGGCGAGTACCGCGTGTGCCCCTGCTGCCTCCGAGTTCTGGTTCGTGGGCGGTGGCGCTATCGCCGGCCGCAAGACTCGGGTGCTTTTGGTTAATCCCGACGAAACCGCCGCAGTCGTTGACGTCATCATTCACGGACCCGAAGGGATTATCGATGCTCCGGCGGGTCGAGGACTGGTGGTCCCGCCCCTTGATCGAATTACCGTGCAACTTGACGTTCTCGCCCCTGGCGTTCCCGCGACCGCTTTTCACGTCCTCGCGCGCACCGGTCGAATTGGCGCATCAGTTGATGATGAGCAACGTTCAGGTTTGCAATCTATTGGAACAGACTGGATACCGCCAGCCGCCCTACCCGCAAAAAA
>JBDNFV010000329.1:0-1699 GCA_041689635.1 Candidatus Nanopelagicales bacterium
ATGTCGGCCACTCGCTTTCTTTCACCACGAAGTTAATTTCGAATTTATTCTTGGAAAGGCGGACGGAACCAGGTTCCATCCGCGAACAGGCCGCTGGAAGTTCAACAAAACTCCGCACCCCGCCTACATCGATAATCACGTGTTTGCCGATCAGACCGATTGCCACGTCGGTGTTTCCAACGCCTTTCCACTTCACCGTGAAGACAAATTGCAGTGGAGCAATTTCCACCAAGTCGCCACGGCCCGAAAAAACCTTAATCGCTTGAAATTTTGATATCCATTTAGCGGAAAGTGATGTGCGTGCTGACCGTGGCCAGACCCGTTGTAGTTGGCGCACATCACATTGCACACCGACAAGGGCAAGTTGGGTGAGTGATGTGAACAAGGCTCGAGGGCTTGGCCGGTATTCAAAGAAATCCAATCTCAACTTTGATTCTTGAGCCCGGATGCGCGCCTGCTCAATCTCGCTCATCAATTGCAGAAGGTGAACCCGGGCTTCACTTTTTCCCAGACCACACCAGATGGCGAATTCTTCGGAATCAATGTGAGCCAGAGCAATGCGGATTGAGCCGAGGTCGCTCAGTGCTTGGGCTAACTGGCCTACCGACTCATATTTGATGTGATCCGATTGTGAAAGCAGTGCATATATATCCCGTGAAAAATTGAGTCCACCCAATAACCCTCTTGTTGGATAAAAAAACCCGAACGGCTGCATGAGCGATTCACCCAATTGGCCGACGGCGCTGGGCACAGCACCCGATCCGGTCTGCCGTTCGACCCCGCAGGTGATGCGCAGATTAGGCGACACTTCCCGCGCCCGATTCCACTCGCGCTTTGAGTCCCTTGAGGGCCGTGTCCACGATGACTTTTTCCGCCTTGCGTTTGAGCATTCCAATCATCGGGATTTTCACATCAACCTGCAGACGGTAGTGAACGGTCGTTCCGCCGTTGCCGTTGTCACTCAATTCATATTCACCATCCATTGCCGTAAGCATTTCTGCGGTGGTCAACGTCCAGGTAACTTTGCGGTCCCCATCCCAGTCATATTCCAATTCGTAGGTGTCTTTAATCGGGCCAGAAGCCAAGGAAAAACGCGCATCTGCTGGGCGGCCGTCGTCTTCGTATTTACTCAGCACGGTCACTGAACTAATTCCATCACTCCATTGCGGGTAGGCGGGAAGGTCTGCAATTACGTCCATGATCTGGGCGGGAGTGGCATTGATGAAAATACTCGATTCGGTCTGTTCAGCCATGGGGCCACGGTACTCCACCAGTTGTCCCCCTCGCATCAAGATAAGAGTTGCTGGACTTAAACATCAATGGCAAACGGAACCTTTCGGCTGTGAAAATGCCCAACATTGATGCATTCGGTTGCCCCTATGCGCACACGCGAACGTTGGGGTTGATGAACGTGTCCAAAAAAGTGGTATCTGGGTGCATATTTTTCGATGTAACTGGTGATTGCTGCCGAGCCAATTTCAAATCTTCGAGCCACCGTGTCGTAATTGAGTAATGGATTCAGCGGCGGGATGTGGGTAAAAAGGATGTCAACCGGTCCCATGGCGAAAAGTTTGTCGGAATAGTCCGCGGGCTCCAACTCATAGGGAGTTCGCATGGGACTTTTGAGCCCGCCACCGAGAAAGCCCCACTTTTCGTCATTCATCTCGATCACATCACCATCAAGTACTCGGTGCCCGGG
>JBDNFV010000330.1:0-3700 GCA_041689635.1 Candidatus Nanopelagicales bacterium
ACTTTCCCAGGAACTGGGAAAGTCGGAGGCGGGTGGAGGTGGGAAGCAGGGCTTGGTGTGCAGTACCCGTGCTAACTCATCCAGGTAATCTGAACGGCCTATTTCAGTAACACCCATTGATTCCAAATGGTCGGTTTGCCATTGCACGTCAAAAAGTCGCGGGCCAACACAACCTGCCAGCTTCTCCACCATCGAGACCAACGCAACTTTCGACGCATCGCGTTCAACATGGAACATCGATTCACCCGCGAAGAGTCCACCTAATTCAATTCCGTAGAGCCCACCAACTAATTCACTCCTCGCATTCCAGACCTCGACCGAGTGAGCGAAGCCATGCTCGTGTAGATACGTGTAGGTATCCACGAACTCGTCGGTAATCCAATTACCTTCACCACCTACTCGCCAGCATGCCCGCATGACTTGCTCAAACGCCCGATCAAATGTCACCGTGAACTTTGCCATTGATTTGCGTAGTGAGCGAGAAACGATCACGCGGTCCAGTCGGAGGATTCCACGGGGATCCGGGGACCACCAGCCGAGTTCCTGATCGCCCGCGCCAGTCTGAAGGTGCATCGGAAAAAGACCGATTGAATAGCCGTGCAGCACGGTTACCGGATCAAGTTCTGCCCCGTGGCAGATCAGGTCAACGTCAGGGTCTGCATCATGTGGGTCCAACAGTGTCCATGGGCCCGGCGGAATTCGCCCGCTGCCAGTCGTCAATGCCTGCACATGCATCAACCTAATTTAACGAACGATGCATTATGGGCGAGTGCAGGAAATGAAACCTTCGACTTCGGTTGCGGCGTCATCACCGTAGGTTTCTGCCATCCGCTGCAAGAAATGTTTTTGAGCGAGTTCATACTCCTGGGTTCCCACCGTTTCAATGACGTACGTGGCGAGAAGTGAACCGATCTGGGCTGAGCGTTCATCGCTGAGACCCCACGCCTGTCCTGAGAGAAAGCCTGCGCGGAATGCGTCACCAACACCGGTGGGGTCGGCTTTTCGCTCTTCTTCGGCGATCGGCACATGGACAGGGTCTTCCCCTCGCCGTTCAATGCGTGCACCTTTAGGACCAAGAGTGGTAATCCGTACCTGTACTAGGTTCGCTATATCGGCCGCGTTCCACCCGGTTTTTTGTTCAATGAGTGCCGACTCGTATTCATTGGTGAACAAGTATTCGGCGCCTTCAATTAAGGGCTTCACTTCGTCACCACTCATCCGGGCCAGTTGCTGTGATGGGTCTGCAGCAAATGGGTAGCCCCTAAACCGGCATTCATCGGTGTGACGCTGCATAGCCAGCGGATCATTTGCACCGATTAAAACAACATCGGCGGTGCCGACTGCATCAATGATCGGCTTGAGTTCAATGTTGCGGGCTTCGCTCATTGCCCCGGCATAGAACGTTGCAATCTGATTTTGCTCTGCATCGGTTGTGCAGATAAAACGCGCGGTGTGCGCGGTTTCTGACACGTGGACGCCACTTGTATTGACACCGTGACGGTTTAACCAACTTTCGTAATCGGCAAAGTCAGGACCGACCGCACCGACAAGAATTGGCTTGAGCCCTAAACACCCCATACCAAATGCGATGTTAGGGGCAACTCCTCCGCGCCGAATTTCAAGCTCGTCCACGAGGAAAGACAAGGAAACCTTGTCGAGCTTCTCGGCGACTAGGGAATCAACGAAGTTGCCAGGAAAAGTCATTAAATGGTCGGTTGCAATGGAACCGGTTATGAGGATCGCCACGCGCGAGATCTTACCCAGTGCTCAATTCACATGCACAAATGACCGCTCTTTAATTGAACGAATCTCCACATGCACACGAACCGCCAGCATTGGGGTTGTCAATTGTGAAGCCCTGCTTCTCAATCGTGTCAGCAAAATCAATGGTTGCGCCGCTGAGGTACGGTGCGCTCATGCGGTCGGTGACTACGCTGACATCGCCGAACTGCTTGACAACGTCGCCATCAAGGTCGCGGTCATCGAAGAAGAGTTGGTAGCGAAGGCCGGAACAACCACCGGGCTGGACCGCGATGCGAAGGGCGAGGTCATCGCGCCCCTCCGATTCGAGGAGGATCTTGACCTTAACCGCGGCAGCGCCGCTGAGCTGGATTCCGTCAGTGGTGGGGGCTTCGACTGTGGTTTCAGTAGACATTGATCAAACCTCTTTCACGGTTAATTGCTGGTGGACTTTCACTATCCTGTCATTACTCTAAGCCACGGCTGGTCTTTACGCTAGGCGCCACCTCGTGAGCAGACATTCGGACCTAGCACCACCTTGGGGCTTGCACCCCACACAGTAAACACCCGTGTGACCTAGTCCGTTCGTGCGTGACTCGGTAAGCCACAACGGGCACGGCACAGCACCGTAAGCATTGGGCACTCATTGGCAGCACGAGATTCCGGCATAGGTCCTACTCGATTGCGAGTGATGGGATTAATCCGCCGGGTAACATCAATAATTGAGTCGGCTGCAGTGTTCCAAGCCCCAAAGTGGCGCGAATTCGTGAACGCGGGACAATGAGGAGATGGTAAAAGCCTTCGTTGACCCTGCTCCCAGCCCCCTAGCCCTACTTTTATTAGGCAATTCCGCCAATTCGAATAGCGAACGCGGCGTTGAATGTCCCGGAGACCTCCCACCGGCGTCCGATCCCGATCTGGTGGCGCGCGCCCGGGCCGCTAAAGCCGCACTGGGTGAGAGAGTGTTTATTCTCGGACATCACTACCAGCGGGATGAAGTCATTCAGTTTGCCGATGTAACCGGGGATTCATTCAAACTCGCTCAAAGAGCAGCGGATATGCCCGATGCCGAGTTCATTGTTTTCTGTGGGGTTCACTTCATGGCTGAAAGCGCCGACATTCTTACCGATGATTTTCAGAAGGTAATACTTCCCGACCTCGCCGCCGGTTGCTCCATGGCGGACATGGCCGGGATCAACCAGGTCGAACAATGTTGGATCGACCTCGAGGCTGCTGGCGTCGCCGCAGTCACGATTCCCATCACCTACATGAACTCAACGGCTGCGATCAAAGCGTTCACCGGCAAGCACGGTGGGTCCATCTGTACATCAAGCAATGCAAAGCGCAATCTCGAGTGGGCTTTTGAGCGGGGCGAAAAAGTTCTCTTCATGCCCGACCAGCATCTGGGCCGAAACACGGCTGTTCGAGAATTGGGCCTGGGCCTTGATGACTGCGTTGTGTTCAATCCCCACAAAGCCAATGGTGGGCTCACCGTTGAGGAACTACAAAATGCCAAAATGATTTTGTGGAAGGGCCACTGCAGTGTGCATGGTCGTTTCACCCCCGATTCCGTTGACGAGGTTCGCGCTCAGGTTCCCGGTATCACCGTGATCGTGCACCCAGAGTGCACCTACGAGGTCGTGGAAAAAGCAGACTTGGTTGGCTCGACCGAAAAAATTATTACGACGATTGAGAACGCTCCGGCTGGCTCTGCTTGGGCGATTGGCACCGAACTGAATCTAGTACGGCGCCTTGCGCTCACCCACCCGGACAAGCAGATTACCTATCTGGATAAGACGGTCTGCTTTTGCTCCACTATGAACCGAATTGATCTCCCACACTTGGTGTACTCACTTGAGATGCTGGCAAGTGGAAACGTAATCAATCAAATAAGCGTAGATCCTGAAACGTCGCATTGGGCGAAAATCGCATTGGATCGCATGCTCGCTCTGCCTGGCAG
>JBDNFV010000331.1:0-3635 GCA_041689635.1 Candidatus Nanopelagicales bacterium
AATGTGGCATCCGCAGCGGCCGTGGTTTTCTGGGCGCTGCAGGTCACCGGTTAGCAAGAATCAGGGTGAGGGAGAACCAGGGTTAGCGAGCGCTAGGCACTAGTTTTTACGCAAATACTTTGCATAGGTGTAGTGATCCTCAGTCCACCATTGCGCTAAGTCCCAGCCGGTCCGTTGCGCCGACGTTTCCTGTGCTTGACCCTCTGGTACTTCTACCGGTTTGGTGCCCACCAAAAGCGGCGCCGTGGTCTGATCTAGTTCATCAACATAGGGGAAAAGGGATTCAAGTAGTCGTGGTCCACCCTCGCACACAATCCGCTGGTGGCCTTGCCCGCGCAGGTAGGTCAGCGAATCAATTGCCGGGTCATCAAGGTGGACCAGTTGCACCTTGTTCTGCTCCTGCATCTGCCTTGCTATCGCAAGTGCCGGCGCATTATCGGTGGCACTTATTGCTGCGCTCACCGTAAAGACGATTGGCGCATGGGTCGATTCGCCAAAGAGCGGCTCCTCCCAAGGGAGGTCCAGCGAGGGTGACACGATCGCAACCACCGCGTTGGTGCGCATTGGTTTGTAACGTTCAACGCGAATAGTTGCCGCACCCACGAGCACTACGTCGGCTAAGCGCCGGAGTTCAAGTAACACATCCCGGTCACGCGGATTCGAAAGACTTTTACTGCCGCCGTCAGGGCCGAAATACGCGCCATCGAGTGTATGCAGCATCATGGCGCGAACCCACCACCCCTGCGGCCATGAATAAAACTCTGCTAACACTGGTGCCGGCACTTCTACCGGCTCAACCACCAGCACTGGCTCACTCATGCGTAGATTGTTGCACGTCCCGCGGATCTTTCCCCTTCGTCGCAATCAAACTGGCAATCACTGATCCACCAATCAACACAATCACAATACCGAGGCTGAGCGCGGTCGGGATATCAAAGAACGCGTGACCAACAATCATCTTGATTCCTACCCAGATAAGTACCAGAGAAAGCCCCAGTTTGAGGTAGACGAATCGAGGGATGAGGTCCGCCAGGAGGAAATACATTGCGCGCAGACCCAGGATCGCGAGCGCATTGGCTGCAAAGACGAGAAACGGCTCCTGCGTGACCGCGAAAATGGCCGGGATCGAGTCGACCGCGAAAATAATGTCGGTTACTTCGACCATCACAAGTACCGCGAGGAGCGGAGTAGCTAGCAGGACACCGTTGCGTCGAGTGAAGAACTTTTGTCCGTCAAATTCGTCTGTGGATCGTACGAATCGGCGGAATAGTTTCAGGGTTTTCGATTTATCAACGTCGTAGTGTTCATCTTTCTGCATCAGCATTTTGATGCCGGTGAAGAGGAGGAAGGCTCCGAAGATGTAGAGCACCCAAGACGCCGAAGCAATCAAGGCTGCGCCAGCCGCAATGAAGATTGCTCGGAAAATGAGTGCACCCACAACGCCATAGAAAAGGACCCGATGCTGATACTCGCGCGGAATTGCGAAGTAGGAAAAAATCATGGCCCAAACAAAAACGTTGTCAACGGAGAGTGATTTCTCAATTATGTAACCGCTGAAGAACTGCAATCCAAATTCAGAACCGTAGTAATACCAGATGATTATGCCTACGATTACCGAGACAGTAACCCAGATTGCCGACCAAATCGCAGCCTCTTTCACCGCGATTACATGTGCTGACTTGTGCATAAAAAGATCAATGGCCAGCATGACCAATACAACTGTCAGCAGGGCAACCCAGGCCCAGATGGAAACGACCACGTCAAGTCCTCACGTTAGAAACGCAAAGTCTCTCCCGCCAACTGTTATTGGCCTAGGAACCGGGAGTGGATTGCCACTCCGTATTGACGACACCTAGTTGTGGGGTACTCCCCTTAAGCATTCAACTTTAAATGAAACAAGGCCCGAGCGCAAATTCTCGGGTTGAAATTCGCGAACTTAACCTTATGAACTTAACCTTATGAACTAGTGCGAATAGGCGTTGTGCATCCATTGGCCTCATCGGGCACGTTCAGTACTTAATTATTGTTGAGTTTGCCGTCAGATATTCACGCTGACCCCTGCACCGTGGCGTGGACGCGCGAAGCTACAAACCAACTCAACCAAACAAGGAGTGCCCCCACTAGGGCATCGGCAATAAAATGATTACCTGTACCAATGACAACGAAGGTTGTTGCCACGGGATACATCCAGACAGTCCATCGCCATCTCCGCGGGCGCAGACAAACATAGAGTGCGAGGGCAACCCAAACGGCCCAGGCGACATGCAAACTTGGCATTGCGGCGTATTGGTTCGCCATCGACGCGAGGCCGTTGGGGTCAGCGGCGGAGAGAATGTTTTCAACGCGAAGGGTGTCAATAATATTTCCCATGGACAATCGCGGCGGTGCGAGTGGAACAACCCAGTACATGATGAGCGCGACAAGACTGGTCCCCACCAGAACATTGCGCAGCATGGCGTATTGATCCCGGTGCCAAAAGCGCACCCATATAAGAGCTATTGGAGTCACCGTAAAATGCAAAATGCCGTAAAAGTAACCGGTTGAGTACAACAGAAAATTATTTCCCGCGACCCAGTGATTGATGGCAACCTCGGGGTTGAGATTCACACTGGACTGGACCTGCCAGATCCAATGCGAACGTGAAACCGCCGATGCGGCTGACCCCGTGACAAGGATTTGCACGCCCTGATACAACACATATGCCGTTCCAATAATGATCACTTCTATCCACCACGGTGGCAGCCCGGCACCGGGCCCAAAATTGCCCCGTAATCGGGACCACGAGAAAACGAATCGCGATGGTTTTCGGGCAGGAATGCGTGTCTGTGCCATCACTACCTCCTGTGAACCTCGATTCGACCCTGCCAATACTTGCTTTTGCGGATCGTGCCCCCGGCACACATGTTCATCCACAAGCCCCCGTCTCCCAGATTAGTATCTTCGTTCACGTCTTAGACGTGTCACAGCAATATCTCAGCTAATATTTTTTTGACTGGCCACGGGCATCCAAGTATCAATGCCCCTATTTCTTTCAATGATTTCAGATAAGAATGAGGCCATGAGCAACCAGAAAAATGATTCCTTGGCACGTGATACATCAATTGATCCTTTTGCCGGCCGTATTGTGGTGGGGATGGATGGCTCCGAGGGATCGGTTAAGGCAGCCCGGTGGGCCGTTCGTGAAGCTCGGGCCCGAGGGCGCGGCATCACTTTGACCCACGCGATCATGCCGACAACTGCCTCGAGTGCATTCGGGATTTCCGCCCCGCCGCGGCTCGACCTCATTGACGACCTGCGCAACGGCTCCATTGAACACCTAACCCGGATCGCCGCAGACCTTGATTGCACCGACGTTGATGTGGTCGTAGAAATCGGGACACCGTCCGCCCTTCTCCTCACCGCGAGTGACACGGCAGACGTGCTCGTCATTGGTTCGCGCGGTCGAGGTGGTTTCGCCGCACTGCTGCTTGGTTCAGTTGGTTCACAAGTTGCGTCGCACTCGAGTTGCCCGGTAATAGTGATGCGCGATGATCCACGCCTGGACGCACAAGAAATTGTTGTTGGTCTTGATGGCTCTTCGCATTCGGTCGCCGCCCTTGACTTTGCTTTCGATGAAGCAAGTCGTCATGGCTTCT
>JBDNFV010000332.1:0-3866 GCA_041689635.1 Candidatus Nanopelagicales bacterium
CCGAGTGAAATGTCGGTGAGAATATTAACGGCGCGCGGTGATTTCGTGGCGAACTACTGCCTAGTCAATGCTTCGCCATCGATGCTCGCGCAGCTTCTCAGCGAGCAAGTGCCGTTAATCCCAATCGCAGATGGGGGTGCGCAAATAAAAGTCAATATGTTGCTCAAGCGCCTGCCGCAATTACGCGGGGGTAACTCGGCCGAAGCTTTCAACGGAACATTTCATATCAATGAGAGTTACTCGCAGTTGCAATCGGCGTTCGCAGCCGCAACTGCCGGTGAATTGCCTAACCCGCTACCCGCAGAGATTTACTGTCACAGCCTGACCGACCCGTCAATTCTTGCCCCCGAGTTGCACAGTGCGGGAGTGCACACCCTCACCCTTTTCGCCCTACACACCCCGCATGAACTTTTCGCGCGAAACGAGAGCCCGTACACCCGCGAAGACGCGCAGGAAGCAGTAATTAAAACTTTGAACTCGGTACTTGCCGAGCCGATTGAAGACTGCCTTTACCGTGATGAACACGGCAATATTTGCATAGAAGTCAATACGACCGTAGACATCGAAAACAGTTTGACAATTGCGTCGGGTAATATTTTCCACACACCTCTTGATTGGCCATGGGCATCCAATGACAACCAATTGGGCTCGTGGGGTGTGGAGACGAGGAATTCTAGAGTCTTTTTGTGTGGCAGTGGGGCAGCGCGAGGTGGTGGTGTCTCGGGAATTCCCGGACACAATGCGGCGCAAGCGGTTCTTGCGGCCCAGCCTTGAACGAAACTGGGACTGGGTCATGTCACATGATCGAAATTCGGTGCGGTGACCCGGTGGCCTGGGTCGTCCACCGGCAACGATCATCCAAAAGCAAATAAATATAAAGAGATACACGGATTAATCAAAATATATCCGTAGTCTTTACTAGAACGATGTCCTGACATTATTTAATAAAAAAATGGGGGGAAGCTTTTGTGAAAAGGCTCCCGAACGCCGAGCGAGAATCTACCGGTGTGGAACAGGATCCCCGATTCGCTAGGTCTTTGATCGAAGCAAGCCCTGACCCGGTGGTCGTGATAAGCCTTGAAGGTAAAATCACCGTCGTTAATCAAGCCACCGAGAAAATTACAGGGGTCGACCGGGAACACCTGATCGGGACGGAATTCGCGGACTACGTCACCGAGCCTGATAAAGCCAGAGAAGTGCATCGGCAAGTTTTTGCCCAAGGATCAAGCACCAGCCACCTACTCACCATTCGGGCCCTTGATGGCAAGTTGACCGATGTCCTGCTTAACGCTTCGGTGTACCAGGATGCCCATGGCAACGCCCTCGGCGTATTCGCTACTGCTCGTGACAATACCGAGGCGAAAAGGGCAACGTTGATCAGCGATATCGATGTTCAGAGACAAATCAAGAGCAATTTCTTCCACGTGATGGAATCCCATCCCGAAGCATTTTGACTCGTTAATGAAAAGGGAATAATTGTTTATGCGAACGGTGCGGCCGAGATTTTATTTGCATTTGATATGGGAAAGATGCTGGGGGGTACGGTTGAATCGTTGGTCCCCAGTCGTTTAAGGGCTGGACACTCTGGGCGTCGAGAAAAATATTTTGCCGATCCGGTAGCTAAATTAATGGCCGAAAGACCAGGAATATTCGCGCGAAGGAATGACGGCACCGAGTTTCCGGTAGAAGTTAGTCTTTTCCCAGTACAAACTCCCAACGGTCCACAAGTGGCGGTGTCTATTCGAGACATTACCAAAGAGAATCAAGCCTCCCAAAGCGTTCGCAATATGGCTTCTATCATCGAATCTAGTAATGATTCCATTGCGAGTGTGAATATGGAGATGATCTTCACGAGTTGGAACGCAGCCGCCGAGCGGATGTATGGCTACACGGCGGCAGAGATGATTGGACAGCCGTTTTCGCGACTCTTGACACCTGAATATGCCAACGAAGGCACCAAAAATATGATCGATCTTCTTAGCGGAAATAAGATCGAACCTTATGAAACTTCTCGGATCAGAAAAGATGGCAGCACCATTGAGATCTCTTTGACCGTATCTCCCATTTACGATGAGATGGGAGTTGTCATCGGGTCATCAGGCATCTCCCGGGATATCACGATCGAGAAACAAGTGTTACGTCAATTGCAAGAAATGAACGATCTGCGCAACGAATTCGTGGCCGTCATTGCCCACGATCTTCGTTCGCCGGCGGCTTCGATTAGCGGGTTCGCGCACCTGTTGGTCGACGAGTGGAATGCCCTTGATGAAGGTAAGAAGCTCGAGTACTTGCAGATCATCGCCAGAAATACCGATGACTTGGCCGAGTTTATCGAAGATGTGCTTCAGGTGGCGCGAATAGAGGCCGGTGAGTTCACCTACGACATAGGCCCATTTCACATCAACACTTTGGCTCAGCGGGCGTTGGATGAAGCTACTGGCCCGAACAGCGACCGGCGCCTCGAGTTAATCACCCAAGAGGATCTTCCTCTTGTGCTTGGCGATGAGCAGCGTCAATGGCAGATTCTCACCAATATTTTGTCTAATGCACTCAAGTTCTCTCCCGTGGAAACTCCGATAGTCGTTGAACTGTCCAGGATTGATAATTGAGTTCAAGTAGCAGTTAGCGACCGGGGTGTCGGAATAGCCGAGGAGGATTTGGAGAGGTTATTCCGAAAGTCGGAGCGCTTACTCACATCAGGAAACCCAGTCACCGTGGGGAACGGGCTTGGGCTATTTATCTGTAAAATCTTGGTCGAAGCACAAGGGGGACGAATCTGGTGCGAAAGTATTCAAGGTGAGGGAAGCACATTCTTTTTCACAATTCCGATAGCGCGGTGAAGCTCCCATTTTCCCACCGCGACTTACTCGCTAGGTGTGTCGACTTTGCACAGATGTCAATCATGGGGATCCAGTCCTAGTAGTCGTTGTACGGTAGGGAGTACTTTTTTCAGATCCTTTTTTTGTAGGTAAGCGTCAATGGCGGGCTCTCGGCCGGCTTCGATGGCGAGGTCGTGGGAGGTGAAGAGAATGATCTTGATGTCGGGGTCTGCGGTCCTGAGAAGTGGCGCCGCATGCAATCCCATGATCTTGCCCCCAATGAAGTGATCCAGGATAAGGATGAGGAGTTTGCAGTTCGTGGTCCGTACGAGTTCGATAGCGTCATCGGCGTTGGTGGCTGCGCCAGCGAACTTCAGTCGGGGGTCAACGTTGAGTTTTAGCCGAATCAAATGTTGTAAATCGGGGTCGTCTTCAATAACCGCGTAGCACAATTCGTCTTTTTCATTCACCATGAGATTCCTCCGTTACGTGGTTTAAGACTTTATTTCACGAGTTTATGGTCCGAGTTCCTAGTTGTGAGGTGAGAACTGAAAGGTCTATCGTCGCGTCTGTCTTTTTTCCAGTGATTAACTCCAGGTTATAGAAGGTATTCGGGGCCATTAACGATGAAATGGTTGCTAAAACACCGGGTGTCATTGGGATCGCGGTGGCGCTTCCACTCGCGCAAACCCCCGCCGCGGTAAAGAGTACCCCAACATCGCACCTATTCACACTGGTGATCGTGCTTGAGTCGGTCAGACTTATCGTCACATTGAAGGCGGGAGTTGAAATCGATCCATTATTCTGGACATAAAAAAGGGTTCGAGCTTTATTTGCCAACGGTGCCAGTACCAGTGGATTTCCCACCGAAGGGTTAGTAAAGGTTTGAGTTGAACTGCCAAATACCTGAACCGTGCCAGTGCCCACTGACAATGCAGGGCTGACCGTGGCAGCAGTTATTGCTGCCACAGCCGGGGAAGTCTGAATGGGTGCGACAAGTGCGACACCCAAGATAGAGGTGAAGAAGACCCGTGTTGATTTACGCAC
>JBDNFV010000333.1:0-2227 GCA_041689635.1 Candidatus Nanopelagicales bacterium
ATCCTTTTGGTTCTGATCGGTGTTGTGATTTTTCAGGTGGTGACCTGGTCCTTCTCATTGCTGGCCGGCTTTTTATTTAATCTGCTACTCGCCTGGCTGCTGGCGATATCCATCGACCCGATAGTCACCGGTCTCGCCGATCGGGGCATGAGGCGAGGACTTGCCACTTCGATTGTGGCCGTAATAGGGGTTGCTCTCATTGGTGGATTCATCGCCCTCTTCGGTGGTGCGCTTGCGACCCAGATCGCCGAACTCATCGCTGCTATTCCGGACCTAATCTTGGATTTGGTTCGCTGGCTGAATTCAACCTTCGATGCAAATATCGATCCGGTGGAAATCACCTCGAACCTGAACCTCACAACGGAACAAATAACCACGATCGCCTCTTCCCTGGCTGGGGGGATCTTCGGAGTCGTCTTCAGCGTCCTCGGCGTTGCTTTTAGTTTCCTGACCATTTTGGTATTCAGTTTTTACTTCGCGGCTGACTCTCCACGAATCAAGCGATTTATTGCTGGCTGGCTCCCCCAAACCCGACAGATTGTGTTCATCAATGTCTGGGAAATCTCGGTTCGTAAAGCCGGCGGATTTCTGATCTCCAAACTGGCCCTGGCAACCCTGTCCGCCGCGGCACATACTGCCTTCTTTTTTCTCATTGATATCCCGTACTGGTTGCCCATGGGCATCTTCGCCGGTTTGGTCAGTCAATTCATTCCCACAATCGGTACCTACATCGGGGTCGCACTGCCAGCCCTTTTTGCCGCGTTTGAGCAGCCAATTGATATTTTGTGGATCATCGTCTTTGCCACGGTCTATCAGCAAATTGAAAACTACGTATTCACCCCACGAATTTCGACCGCCACCATGAACATCAACTCGGGTGTTGCCCTGGCTTCAGTTTTTGTTGGTGCTGCCCTTTTCGGCCCCGTTGGCGCGATTGTCGGTATCCCGCTGGTGGCAATCGTGATTGCCGTTATTGAGGCCTATGGGCACCGCTACGAGCTACACCACGAAGTTGAAGAGCGAACGGGTCTTCGGCGAACGCCAACGCCCATTATTCGCGAGCACACAGAAACAGAAACAGAATCAGAATCCGAGCCGACGTAACTGCTTGGGATCGCGCTGCCAGTCTTTGGCAACTTTAACCCGCAAGTCTAGAAAGACAGCGGTTCCTAAAAACTTTTCAATCTCGAGCCTGGACTCGGTTCCCACTCGCTTCAGTCGTGACCCACCCTTGCCAATCACAATCGCCTTTTGGCTATCGCGTTCAACGAACAGATTTGCGTAAATATCGGTCAAAGGAAAATTCTCTGGTCGATCTTCACGCAGTGACATGTCTTCGATGGTCACGGCAATCGAGTGTGGCAGTTCGTCTTGTACACCTTTGAGTGCAGCTTCACGAATCAACTCCGCAATAAAAATCTCTTCGGGTTCATCGCTCACGGTGTCTTCGGGGAAAAACTGCGGGCCTGGTGGCATAGCCTTCATCAATTCATTGACCACGACGTCGACCTGGTCGCCTGCTTTGGCGGACACCGGAATAATTGAGTTCCACGTCAGTCCGACGTCCTCACCGAGCTTGGATACCGCTACAAGTTGTTTCACGAGCTGCTCGGGATTCACCAGATCGGTCTTAGTAACCAAGGCGAAGTTGATGCTTTTTGACAAGCCGGCGATTGACGAGGCAATGAATCGATCACCGGGACCAATGCTTTCATTGGCTGGAATACACAACGCAACGGCATCAACCGTGGAATAGGTGTCCTTCACTTCATCATTGAGTCTTTGACCCAGCAGGGTGCGAGGGCGGTGGATCCCGGGAGTATCAACCAAAATTAGTTGGCCATCAGCTCTGGTGATAATTGCCCGAATCACGCGTCGGGTAGTTTGCGGACGATCCGAGGTAATGGCGACTTTGCTCCCAATAGCTGCATTGAGCAACGTGGATTTTCCCGCGTTTGGCCGTCCAACAATTGCCGCGAACCCACTTCGGAAATCTGCACTCGTCATGGTGTAACTACATCCGATCTCTCTACGTTTGATACCTGGGTCGCGGCCGATCGCCCCAACAGGAATAGCGCAAGAAGTATCAAGACGCACCCCGCCGCACCAATGGCTGAAATCGACTCACTCAAAATGGTTACCGCCAAGATAGTGGCAACAAGTGGCTCGGCCAAATTGAGTGTCCCGATCGTCCCCGCGGGTAAGACTCGCATCCCCTGCCCGAATA
>JBDNFV010000334.1:0-3119 GCA_041689635.1 Candidatus Nanopelagicales bacterium
CAAGACGAGTTCTACGACAAACTCAAAGCCGGTGAGGCCGCCGAGGACGAAAAACTTGTTCCCAACCTCCCACTCAAAGAAGAGCTTGCCACCAAAATAGAAGCACTTCTCCCCATCGATCTAAAAAATATTAAGAGCCAGAAATCCCAGCTTCGGGAGTTGCAAATAGCCTGGGAGAAAATTGGCGAGTTGCCTAAGAAGGATCGGGCGCGTTTAGATTCACGAATTAAAAAGGTTGAAGATGCCTTTCGCTCCGTCGAAGAAACAAAGTGGACTGCGTCCAATCCGCAGGCGCTGGCCCGGGCCGAGGAGACGGCGAATGTATTCGCCGGCGGTCTGTCCAAGTATGAGCGCCAGCTCGAGGCGGCACAGGCACAGGGCGATACGAGAGCTGCTGAAAAACTTGAAGAATCGATTAAGAATTTGAAGGCACTACTCGGTGCGGTCGAATTAACCGCGGCGGACCTCAGTTCCTAACGATGACCGTTTTTTCGAGATTTAAACCCGGTAGGCGTCAAAGACCCCTTCGACACCCCGAACCGCTTTAATCACTGATCCAAGATGTTTAGGGTCGGCCATTTCAAAGGTAAACCGCGATGTCGCTATTCGATCCCGGGTTGTCGACACGGAAGCGCTCAGAATATTGACGTGCGTGTCGGAGAGGGCCTTTGTGACATCGGCGAGTAGTCGGGAGCGGTCCAGGGCCTCCACCGCAATATTGACCAGAAACATGCTATTGGGCGTCGGGGCCCACGAGACGTCAACTAACCGTTCTGGTTGAGATCTCAACGAATCCACATTCACACAGTCTCCCCGGTGCACGGAAACTCCTGATCCTCGGGTGACAAATCCGAATATCGAATCACCCGGAACCGGTGTACAACAACGAGCCAATTTCACCCACACGTCATCGGTCCCGTTGACCATCACCCCAACATCATGATTTCGTGATTTGGTTGCTGTTCCAAACGTTGGGCGAATTGCTTCCGCCGTGTCGTCGGCAGCCCCGTCCACTCCTCCGGAAACGTCGATGAGTCGCGCAACAATCGTTTGAGCCGAGATCCGACCCTCCCCGACCGATGCGTATAGCGCTGTCACATCGGTTTGGTTCAGACCAGCGGCGATGCTTGTTAATGCCTGATTGGTCATCATGCGCTGTAATGGCAGTCCCTGTTTGCGCACCGCCCGCACAATCTGATCCTTGCCGTTGTCCACGGCTTCCTCGCGTCGCTCTTTGGAGAACCAGGCCTTGATTTTACTCTTTGCTCGCGCTGAAACCACAAAATTTAACCAGTCGCGGCTTGGCCCCGATCCGTCGGACTTTGACGTAAAAATCTCAACGACATCGCCATTTTTGAGTACCGACTCAAGTGGTACAAGTTTTCCATTCACCCTTGCACCCACGCAGCGATGGCCGACTTCGGTGTGCACCGAATACGCAAAGTCCACGGGAGTGGAAGCAATAGGTAGCGAGAACACATCTCCTTTCGGTGTAAAGATATACACCTCCGCGGTCCCTAGGTCGTATCGCAATGAGTCCATAAACTCACTTGGATCGGCCGTCTCACGCTGCCAATCGACCAACTGTCGCAGCCACGCGAAATCATCAGTTTTGACTTCGGAGCCTTGTTTGTATCGCCAATGTGCAGCCACCCCGTATTCCGAGGCGCGATGCATTTCGTGGGTTCGTATCTGTACTTCAACGGGTTTTCCATCAGGGCCAATCACCGTCGTATGTAGTGATTGGTACATGTTAAATTTTGGCATTGCAATAAAGTCCTTGAAACGACCGGGCACCGGGCTCCATTGTGCGTGGATCGTACCCAGTGTTGCGTAACAATCGCGGATTGAATCGACTAAAATTCGAACTCCGATTAAGTCATAAATATCATTGAAATCACGGCCACGGACGATCATTTTTTGATAAATGGAATAGTAGTGTTTTGGTCGCCCCGTCACTTGACCTTTTATTTTGTTGTTTCTCAAATCCTCGTTCAAAGCCGTAATAATCAGGTTCAGATTGCGCTCCCTTGCTGGGGCACGTTGCTCAACCAATGAATCAATTTCGGCGAACATTTTTGGGTGAAGTGTGCCAAAGGCCAAGTCTTCTAATTCCCATTTGATGGCATTCATGCCGAGCCGGTGTGCGAGCGGAGCGTAAATCTCGAGAGTCTCGCGCGCCTTTTTCTCCTGTTTCGCATCGGGCAGGTAACGCAGGGTGCGCATATTGTGTAGACGATCCGTGAGTTTGATGACCAATACTCGAATATCGCGGGCCATGGCGACTACCATTTTGCGGACCGTCTCGGCAGCGGTCGCATCGCCATAGGTGACCTGGTCAAGTTTGGTAACGCCGTCGACGAGCAACGCGATTTCGTCACCGAAGTCTTCCCTTAATGCATCCAAGGAATAGCCGCAGTCCTCAACGGTGTCGTGCAGAAGTGCTGCGGCAAGGGTTGCCGACGTCATGCCAAGATCGGCCAGAATTTCGGCTACGGCAACCGGGTGGGTGATGTAATCCTCACCCGATCGGCGTTTTTGATCCCGGTGGAGATAACGGGCCATTTCGTAGGCCCGTTCAACTACTTTGGTGTCCGACTTCGGGTGATACTTTCGCAAGGTCCGAAGGAGCGGCTCAATTTCAGATGGACCAGAGCGACTTGAACCAAATCGCGATAAGCGTGAGCGAATCCCGCTCTCCGAACCGGATGACCCTTGGCCAGAACCCGGCATCAACGCCTTTGAGGTAACAACGTCTTCAGACATCAGCCCTCCTGATCAACGCAACAATGACGTTCAGTCTACGCGCGAACGTCTAACATTGCCGAGTCCCCGATTCATTTGCGCTTTGACCGTGGGACTTTTCGTGGCTGGCTTCGATCGGAGGGGTCTAAAATTCTCGAGGTCACCAGCGTGTCTCCCATTGGCACTTCTTCCCCTGCCCCGGGGTTTTTCCGTTGTGCCTGAACACGCCTGGCGTAAACACGTGTTGTGAGCGACTTCATTTCTGGAGTAGCCGACTTGAGTTGTGCCAGAACCGGTGTGGCAATAAAGATGGATGAGAAGGTACCGGCGGTCATGCCGATCGCGAGCACAACAGCCAGGTCGAGCAATGTGCC
>JBDNFV010000335.1:0-5126 GCA_041689635.1 Candidatus Nanopelagicales bacterium
ACTGATTCAAATTCATCCATCGTTCCCGCGACGACTCGCACAATCGAGCAATACGGGCCGGTAACGCGGTGAATCTCCAAAATGTGAATGTTCTCAATGGCCTTTGAGTCTCTCAAAATACAGGTTGCACCGTGACAATCAAGTCGCACGATTGCGTCGACCGTCCAACCGAGTGAACGAGGATTAACGTGCGCACGGTAACTCGTGATAACACCGGCTTCTTCCAACTTGCGGGTTCGGTTCGCGACAGAGGGTGTTGAAAGGTGTACGAGCCGGGACAGGGCGCTGTACGAATACCTGGCGTCCCTTTGGAGTGCCTCTAGGATGCGCGCATCCATTTCATCTATTTCATCCATTGCTGGCGAGTTCTCGATCTGCTCTCTGGGTGAGGTCTGCTCGCACTTCCCACAACTCTTCCATGATGGAGCGATCACGCAGATTCCGAACAATCTCAACAGGTGTTCCCTGTGTTCCTTCAACGGTTCCACCAATCGTGCGTTCAATTACTTTCACATGGACGCTGCGCCAAATCATCAATGCTTCATCAATATCAACCAATAGTTCCACCAAGGAGTAGAGGGCTTCATGCGCTTCAACATTTAGATACAGATCCGTCAAAGTGAGATTTGCATCTGCTAAAGCGGCCTGCACGGCCCCAACGAGACCCTGAAGGCTCATTCGTAGATTGCGAAAGCCAGGGGAATCAAAACCCGAACCGTGACCCAATGCTGTTCGAACATGTTGGTAGTCCCACGGCGTCATTTTCTCCAGCATCGGCAATTGTGCGGTGGTGTAATTGATGCAATCCCGCGCCCGGAGAAGAAAGCGGCTCGCCGTTTGAATCGAGCCTTGGAAAATATTCAGTACTGCATGGTCGATTTCAGCAGTGGCCAACTTCAGCCATAGTTCAGATGATTGGTGGACCACCGTGAAAAGCAGTTCGTCGCGGTGCTTCCACGACCCGGGCTCCGGCTGAAGCGCGAGCAATTCGTCTGTGCGGATATAGACTTCGTAGTCGCTACTACCTTCGCCCGCAAACTTCGGCTCGCGTAAGTCATTCATGGATGCGTAGCTCCCTTCACCGATGGACTAAACCGTTCTGATGCTAAAGGTCCCATCTGAAAATTTCAACCTCAACAGGTGATTCTTACACGTTCGGAACGTAAAGTTTCCTTTGACGTTACAAAACAGCCCAAATGTCAGAATTTCACTGCAATTGCTTACACGATTCACCGTGCGGTCCTCGGTTTTATCTCGTGGCTGAGAAATAATTAACTTTCAGATTGAAACGTCCATCAGATGTTGCTCCCATAACGATGGGATTGCGCTAAAGGTTTGTCACTAGGTTGATCTGATTACGGACATTGATTTAATTATGGATTCTGCAGTTCTTCGCGCTGCGGAGAAAGCACCCTGGATATGCCCCGGTGAGTCAAGGGATGTTTCAGTTGATGCACAATGTAAACGACCACCACAATGCGCTTCTCGCAGGACTTGTGAACCAAAGAGTTGAAAATCATTTACTTCAAAGACACCCGGTGGCGAAGTGAATTCCGACCTACTCCAATCTTTGATTAGGACCGATCGGGGTCTTTTTGCTTCCGGGCCAAAAAGCTCAGCGAGCTGCGCGGTGAGAGCTCCCTGGGTGATTCTCCCCCGGCTAAACCCAAAGAGCGCACCAAAACTTCCACGCTGATCACTCACATCATGGATCTCTCGCAGTGGGCCAACATGACTCATGGCACTTCCTGCTAATCCTCGGGCACGCCAGAATGACGAGTCATAAACCGCCACTACTTTTGTCGTGGCCCCCATCTAGACCGGTGTGCGCGTAGCGATACTCGACACGTTTTCCGGTAGTCCTGGAATAATAGAAATATTGGCAAGGGCTGTCGCTGGCGGCAAAGCCAACACGACATGATTCGCCTTCCAAACACCTTGATCAGTTGTGACGGTGGCGCCGCCGTTGAACCGCAGGTCCGTCACCTTTGTTGACAAATGCAGCGTCCCAACCGGCAGACTCTGCGCAAGTCCGGTCGTGAGTTTTTGAGTCCCCCAACTATTCGCCAGGCCTGTTGATCAAGTGGGTTACCGTCAAGTTCCCGGACACTTCCCGGGATCTGATACATCATGTTGCCGTTCGCGTACTGGGGGAAAGACTCCACTCACATTCGGCAATTACTTCACGGACATCAACTTCGTTCTGCCAGAACCACGTTGCGCCCAAATCAACCCCCGGGTTCACCTAAAGTAAGCGTCCACCGACTCGATCTCGAGCCTCGAGTACGACAACCGAAATCCTCGCCTGGCTCAAAATTCCTGCGAGTCGTAGTCCACTTGCGCCAGCGCCCACGACAACTACGTCAACGCTTTGAGTCACGACGGAAGACTCATGGGCCAGCGGGTTAATTGCGTTTGCATTTCTCGGAGCAGTACTTCACCCGCTCCCAGTCCTTGTCCCATTTTTTGCGCCATTCGAAGGGCAGCCCGCAGGTGAGGCAGATCTTCGGTGGAAATCCGTTTTTCGTTTGCGCCACGCGGGTCATAGAAAAACGATACCCACCCCGCAGATTCACGAACAGAGCCCGGCAACTATGGTGGTTAGGTAAACCTAACCTAACCTGTTCCCTGAAAGGGTGTCATGTCACGCATTCGCCGGCCATTCCGGACTTCCAACTCCCCTCAACCCGCTCGCTCGCTCGTCGCAGGCCTGGCTGGGGTGGCTCTGCTGCTTCCGATCCTGGCTGCCTGCTCAAGTGATTCGACGTCCACCGCCGAAGCAACCGAATCTACAGCTACCGAATCCAATGAACTCGTGGTGTATTCCGGTCGAAGTGAGGAACTCGTTGGACCACTTTTTGCCGAGTTTACAAAAGCCACGGGAATCACGATCAGCGCACGTTATGGCGACAGCGCAGAGCTCGCAGCCCAAATGCTGGAGGAAGGTGACCGCTCCCCCGCCCAGGTTTACTTTTCCCAAGATGCCGGCTCCTTGGGTTCGGTTGAAGAACTCCTCAGCACGCTGCCAGAAAGTGTGACCACTCTCGTACCCGAGCAGTATCGAGCAATCAATAACACGTGGACGGGTGTGACGGGGCGCGCACGCGTGATTGCCTACGATCCAGAAAGTGTTCCAGCAGATCAGGTGCCCCAGTCCGTATTCGAACTGACCGACGAAAAATGGCGGGGGCAAGTTGCAATTGCGCCAACGAATGGGTCTTTTCAGGCCTTCGTTACCGCAATGCGAGTAACGCAAGGTGACCAAGTTACTCAAGAGTGGCTTACCGGTTTGGTCGATAATGATGTTCAAAAGTACGAAAAAAACGGACTGATTCTCGATGCGGTGGATAGCGGACAAGTTCAATTAGGTTTGATCAATCATTACTACTGGTATGAAAAAGCGGCAGAGGTAGGCCAAGAGAAAATGCGCGCGCAGGTTGCCTTCTTGGCTCCTAAGGATCCTGGATCACTGGTTAATGTGGCCGGCGTTGGAATCCTCAACGGAGCAGCGGAGAATCCGGCAGCCATCGAATTTGTTCAATGGCTTCTCTCGCCCAGTACCCAAGAGTGGTTCGTTACCAACACGTTCGAGTACCCGCTAATTGCAAGCGTCTCCTCCGCTGAAGGTCTCCCAACCCTGAATTCTCTCGCGGGTCCGGATATCGGCCTGGCTCAACTTTCTGACCTACCAGGAACACTGGCGATGTTGCAAGACGTTGGCCTACTCTAGACACGACCATGCAAAATACCGACAACGCGAAAGCGCCGTCTCCCCTTTTTTGGGGAGCGGCGCTTTGCGCGTGCATCGCTGCCATTCCGCTCGTGTATCTGGCAATTCGAATTGGTGGAGCCGGGGTCTCAGAAATTCTCGCAATTCTCACTCGCCTACGAACCTGGGAGACCGTTGCCATCAGTGTTGGTTTAGCAATCGTCGTGGTTGTGGCTTGTCTACTTATTAGTTATCCCACCGCACTTTTTCTCACGAGAACAAAAATTCCACTTCGCCGATTCTGGTTCACCACAGTTGCGCTACCACTTGCCATACCGTCCTATGTTGCGGCCTACGCGTGGGTTGCTTTGATTCCTGGCATGAATGGCTTCTGGTCCGCATCACTTATTTTGACCGCTGTCAGTTATCCGTACGTTCTCCTGCCATTACTTGTTTCACTTCGATCTGCCGACGTGGGGCTGGAACACGTTGCGCGTTCATTAGGGAAAAGTCCGACGGCTGCATTTTTTGCCACGTCATTTCGGCAAAGCATTCCCGCAGCAGCGGCGGGCTCGCTACTGGTCGCTCTCTACGTGCTCTCAGATTTTGGCGCCGTCGCGATCCTTCGAGTTGATGCTTTCACCCGGGTGATCTACACGTCCTACCGGGCAAGTTTCGATCGAAGTAACGCCGCCGTCCTCGCGGGCATGCTGGTGATCCTCGCTGTGATCCTGATCTCGCTTGAGCGCAAGGCCCGTGGACGTTCGTTACGCTTCCGATCTGACAAAGGTGTCGCTGCTCGAGCAGTGCCAAAAACTCTGACACCAGCCATGTCTGCCTTTAGTTCGCTGTGGTTCATTGCCTTAATGGTGGTGACCCTTGGCGTCCCAATCGTCTCCCTGCTGATCAGGCTCGCGGAAGGAACACGCCGACCCCTTGACTGGCTCGAGTTGGGGAGCGCTGTCGTCAATACGGCGTGGATTTCGGGGGTAGGCGCCGTGATTGCGGTCCTGTTGGCGCTACCGATTGCCGCACTTTCTTCACAGTTTCGGCGGAAAAGTTCCAGTGCGATCGAGTCGCTTTCCTACTCTGGTTTGGCATTACCGGGTGTAGTAATTGGACTTTCCCTTGTTTTCCTTTCGATTAATACGGTGCCCTTCCTCTACCAAAGTTTTGCATTGTTGGCATTCGCCTACGCCGTTCTCTTTCTTCCCAAATCACTCGGCGCATCCCGTAGCGCGCTGGACGCGGTTCCACCGGCCTTCGGGCAGGTCGCACAATCGTTGGGTTATCCGCGACTACGCGCCTGGCTTTATACGAGTGGGCGGATTTCCCTACCCGGGATTGCCGCTGGAGGCTTACTCGCCATGCTCACGGCAATGAAGGAACTTCCAGCAACTCTGATGCTGCGGCCAAC
>JBDNFV010000336.1:0-7268 GCA_041689635.1 Candidatus Nanopelagicales bacterium
GCCATTGGACATTGGGATATGAACACTCTGATCACAATTTTCGATGGACGCTGCAGTAAGTCCCTCGCCCTCCGTGCCAAGGATCAAGGCAATGCGATCATGGGGGCCGTGCGCGAATTCTCGCAATCCTTGGGATTTTTTCCCGCCAATATTCTGCGGAGAAACCGCTACCGCGTGAAATCCTCGTTCTTTGAGTACGTTGATTGAGGTCGGCCAATTGTGAATTCGGGTCCATGGCACGGTGAACACCGAGCCCATGGAAACCCGGAGGCTCCGCCGATAGAGCGGATCAGCGCATTCGGGAGTTATCAAGATTGCGTCAATTCCCAGTCCAGCAGCCGCTCGAAAAATTGCACCGACATTAGTGTGATCGACGATATTTTCCAATACGACAATTCTCGTTGCCCCGTGAAGAATTACGTCAACGCTTTGTGGAGCAGGCCTGACCATTGCCGCAAGCGCGCCGCGGTGGACATGGAATCCGGTTAACTCTTCCAGGACTTCATGGCTTCCGGTGAAAACATCAATATCGCCAAAATCATTATCAGAAATGCTGGGCAGCAGCAATCGCATTTTCGAAAGCCAATTGTCGGCCATGAGAATCGATAGGGGAGTGTGCCCGCTGGCAACGGCGCGCTCAATAATCTTTGCGCTCTCAGCAATGTACACACCATTTTCCGGTTCGGTTTTCTTGCGCAGCGCGACGTCGGTTAAGTCCAGATATGCCGATAATCGCGGGTCATCCGCTGTCTTTATGACGTGAATTGGCATGTCACAATTTTCCGATTGCATTCATCGGGCCAAGTATGCCGGACACACTGCACGGGTACCCGAATTAACTCAGGGGTGCACCCAGTTTGGCGAATAGTGCGTCAACCTGCGCCATGATCGTCTCGGCGTAATCCCAGGTGAGGTGTTGATTGTCACGGTGGGTGGGAACCCCGTTCACTTCTGCCGGACACGTTCCGTCCGGGCAAATCAACTCGTCCAGGGAGACGGATAAAACGTTGGGATTCTCCTGAGCGATCGCACGGGTGATTTTCTCGAAAGATTTCGTCCCTGTTTTTACATCAACCCTTTGATCGCAGGATGTGGGGTCGGCGCCGGTGGAAAGACAGTCAAGCATTGACGTTGTTGTTTCGGGCATTGGCTCAAGAATGACGATTTTTCCGGTGAACGGTGCAATCTCGTCGAGAGCCTTTTGGGTTCCTGGGGCAACGACCTCAGCCCAGCCGGGTTGATCGGCTGAGACGATTTTCCCGTTAACGAGTAGATCCCGACTCAGGACTGATCGCGAAGCAAGTACGGTCACCGCTGGGGTGAACTCCTTGGCCGCTGCTATCGCGGGGGCCCACAATCGCTCTTGGCAATTGAACGGCGTGTCCCTTGACTGTGGCGCAAGTGCTGGAATATCCATCCATGGACAACTGAGTTTGGTAACAAAGACGACGGTAAATCCTTTTTCTTTCGCGTAGGCGGCAAAACCTTGTCGCCAAAAGTTCGCGTGAGAATCGCCCACAACGAGAACGGTTTCGCCCCCACTGGCCCCATCAATGACAACCTCTGCTGTTGGAGCGTCTGACTCCTGTTGTCCTTGGGCTGCGGTGTTAATCAGGTTGGCAGTGGCTGCCGGAACGCGCAAGATTGCCAGCGTGAGCAGGGCGGTGCTAACTGTTGCGACAACTCCAATGCCGACAGCAATCTTTCGTGCACGTGGTGTGGTCACGGAAATACTCAATACGGGTTTTTCTAGGAAGTGGTAGGTCAATGCCGCAAGACCGATCGTGACGCCAAGTACCAGTGGTACCCGGTAGCCCCAGAACTCCGGGATCACGCCGATCAGTCCGCCAAGAACGATCACGGGCCAGTGCCAGAGATAAATCGAGTACGACCAGTTGCCCAAACTGCGTGCACTGCGAGTTGAGAGAGGGGCAAATGCGCGCGAGTTTTCCGCGACATTAATGCCAAACAAAATCCCTACCGTCGCAATCACTCCAACAACACCGACCTGCCACGGGTCCAGGCTTGTAAGTGACGTGCTGATCAGAAGTAGCAAAGCAAGTGAACCGGCGCCAATGGCGGGTGCCGTGCGCGCGAGTGGGTTAGCTGGCCTGTCGAGTTGATTCCACTTCAGCATAATCGCGGCAAGGGTTGCCCCGGCAATGAGTTGATACGCGCGGGCAAAAGTGTTGAAGTAGGCGGAGGTTTCATTTCCAGCATCCATCACGGCCGACACAGCAATGAGGATGGCGAGGAGTGCTACGAAAAATGGGATATTGAGACGTTCGCGCAGTGAGCGAATCGACAGTACCCCGAGCATGAAAACCGGCCAGACCACATAAAACTGTTCCTCAACCGAGAGTGACCAGTAGTGCAGGACGGGGCTGACGGCGCCGGCTTCTGCGAAATAGTCGGTGGCTTGTCCCATGAAATACCAGTTGGAGACATAGACCGACGCGAATGCGAAGCCTTCACGGTTTGTTGAAACCTCAAGGGGTGTTGCCCAGAGTTGATAGAGAACAGCGGTAACAATGAGTACCAGTAGGGCAGCGGGGAAGAGTCTGCGAGCTCGACGTGCGTAGAAGCCCCAGAGTGAAATCGAGTTCGTGCGTAAACGTTCGCGCAGGAGTAATGAAGTAATCAGGAATCCGGAGAGTACGAAGAAAACGTCAACACCGACGAAACCGTTGTCAAAACCAGGCATGTCCGCGTGAAAGAGCACCACCAAAATTGCGGCTACCGCCCGCAGTCCGTCGACGGGAGTCAGGTGGACAAAATCAAGTGCAGACCGTGGCACCGAATCGCTGGTGGTGATTGATGCCGACACCGGGTAAGTCTCACACGACGGCAACGCCGCTATTGGGCGAGGATAAGTTGGACATCACTGCTTCCGAGTTGGGTGACATGCACGGGCACGCCCCAGTCCTGTTGGTGCATGTGACACACACCGTGCTCCGCATCCGAATCGCATGAGGCTCCCTTGGCGGCAACGTGCAGAATCCCGTGGGAAATCTCGGGGTTGATGCGTAATTCTCGGGTGAGATCTGTGCCGGTTCCGCTGCCTTGCAGAATGAGATCCGAGGGTGTGGAACTCACCACAAGTTGAGTAGATGGGCCGTAACGATCATCGCGTTTTTGGCCGGGGGGCGGAGTGAACAGCACAGAGAGGGTTACCTCACCGGCTGCGATTTCTAACTCTGGGCGACTGGTGTGCATTTCTTCGCCCGTAATGTTGAGTGGTTCTGCGATCGGAATAATGGAAACCAATCCGATCGCGGATTCGAGGACCAAAAGATGGTCACCGTGTGGAGTGAGGCATAGGTCACTCGGCTCGGCCAAGTCTCGCGCGATCGTGCTCACCACACCCGTATCAGGGTTAAGCATGCGGATAGCACCATTGTACGTATCGGCGATATAAACGACCTCATTATCGGAGGTCAGACCCAGCGGGTGCTGTAGGCGTGCTTGCTCTGCTTGGCCGTCAATATGCCCGAAGTCAAAAAGCCCCGTCCCAATGGAGGTGGAAATGGTAGCCGCTTGCATTTTGCGCAGCGAAGATGTTTCTGCGTCAAGGATCCACAAGCCGTGGTGTGAGTTGACGAGTGCCGAAGGCTGGGCAAACCACGCCTGATCGGTGGGACCGTCAACGAGACCTTCGTGGGTGGTTCCAGCCGAAATACCAACAGTCCCCAACTCCGGATCGAAAAACCAAATTCGGTGGTCACCCGCCATCGCAATATAGATGAGTCCATCGTGGTATTCCAGATCCCAGGGAGTTGAGAGTGGAGTGTCCAAAGCAGAACCACGATCTGAAACGCCCGGTCGCCACTGCTTACCGGTACCTGCAAGCGTGGCTACTTGCTCGGTATCAAAGTTAATGCCGCGGATGGCATGATTTGCGGTATCGGCAATTAAAACCTGGTGTCCAATCTTCTCGGCCACGTCGCGGGGAAGCACGACCGCGCCGTAGGGCTCATTGAATTGGGCTTGGGCGAAACTTCCATCGATAAACCCACGCTTGCCCGAGCCAATTCGTTGAATGGGGGAGTTGGGTTCGGCAAAAGTGGCAACTGCCAATGAGTGACTCCCACTGTCACTGATCAGGATCCGTTCGTTATCGAGTGCCTCAATTTTTCCCGGTTGCACGTATGTCGACGCGCGTGCGATGTCGGCTTCAAAGTGGCCCTCCCCTCGCGAGAGTTGCCCCGTGGATTCATATGTTGGGACCAAGTCGCGAATTGTTGCCGAGATTGCGTGACCGTGGCCTTCGCCCGACCACGTTCCCACGACCTCGCCGATCGGGTCGACAAGAACAAGGGTTGGCCAACCGCGCACACCGTAGGCCCGCCAGGTGGACATCTCCGGGTCGTTCAAAATTGGGTGTTCTATCCCATGCCGCTGCACGGCGCTTCGAATAGCGTCGGCATCTTTCTCAAACTCAAACTTGGGAGAGTGCACACCTACCACGGTGAGAATATCAGCGAACTCGGCCTCCATCGGCCGGAGTTCCGCAAGTACATGATGACAATTGACACAACATAATGTCCAAAAATCAAGGAGCAAAAAGCGCCCGGCAAAATCGTCGAGCGCTAGCCTGCGCCCTCCCGTACCGATCCACGTATCACCAACGAGTGCTGGCGCCTTCATGTGAGTCGTCGAGTTGACCGAATAACGCCGGTGTTGAATCCAGCCAAGTGCAGCCCACCGTGAAATCTGGCATGTTCAATTTTTAGGCAGCGGTTCATGACCACATTCATTCCGGCTTCATGTCCTCGTTGTGCGATCTGCGAATCCTCGATCCCCAATTGCAGCCACAGCGTCTTCGCCGAGGACGCAATCGCCTGATCGAGAACCTCGGGGAGATCACTAGGTTTGCGAAAGACATCGACAATGTCGGGCGACGCGGGGAGATCACCGAGGGAAGGAAAAACCGTGTGGCCCAGAATGTCACTCTCCCGTGGATTAACGAACCAGACGGTAAAGTCCGAACTGGACAGAAGGTAGGTTCCCACGAAGTAGGAGGAGCGCGCCGAATTATTTGACGCCCCGACGATTGCAACCGTCTGCGACTCTTTCAGAATCTTCAGTCGATCGCGGGCACCAGGTTCGGTCCAGAGTTCTGCTAACGCAGACATCAGGCACCTTTCATTGCTGCGGTGAGCGCTTGATCAATATCCCACCAAATATCATCGATATCCTCGATTCCAACGCTGATTCGCACGAGATCTGCGGGTATCCCGGCCGCTGCCAATTGGGCCTCATTGAGTTGTTGGTGGGTGGTGCTTGCCGGATGAATAATTAGCGATCGGGCATCGCCAATATTTGCTAGGTGACTAAGAAGTTGCACACTGTTAATGAATTTCTCGGCCGCATCAAAGCCGCCTTTAACCCCAAATGAGAAAACAGCCCCGGGCCCGTCGGGGATGTATTTTTTAGCGCGTTCATAGTGTTGGTGCGCAGGGAGCCCAGAGTAGGAAACCCAGTCCACGCGTGGATCGGCGTCGAGGCGAGTGGCGATCTCCCTCGCGTTAACGACGTGCTCTTGCATTCGTTGCGGGAGAGTTTCGACACCCTGCAAAAGCAGGAAGGCACTATGTGGGGAGAGCGCCGGACCGATATCGCGCAATTGTTCGGTGCGTAGTTTGGTCAGGAACCCGTATTCCCCGAAGTTGTCCCACCACTTGATGCCTCCGTAGGCATCTACCGGTTCGGTCATGGTGGGGAATTTCCCGCTACCCCAGTCAAATGTTCCAGCATCAACCACAACTCCCCCGAGTGTGGTGCCGTGTCCACCAAGAAATTTAGTTACGGAATGAATCACGATGTCAGCGCCGTGCTCAATGGGTCGACACAAATAAGGCGTCACCGTTGTCGCATCAACAACGAGTGGAATATTTGCTTCGTGCGCGACGTCGGCCAATCCGCGAATATCAGCGACCAGGCTGGCCGGATTTGAGACCACCTCGGCAAAAATCGCCTTCGTATTAGGCTTTATCGCTGCCGCAAAATCGGTAGGGTCGTCGGAAGCAACAAATGTTGTGTCAATTCCGAATCGGCGCATAGTTACGTCGAGTTGGGTAATGGTCCCACCGTAGAGAGACGCCGATGCAACTATTGAGTCACCAGCGCCGGCGAGTGCAGCGAATGTGCAAAACTCAGCAGCCTGGCCACTTGCCGTTGCGACAGCGCCCAATCCACCTTCAAGGGATGCGATTCGTTCTTCGAGAGCTGCGACCGTTGGATTACCGATTCGAGAATAAATATTTCCATACTTTTGTAAGGCAAACAGTGTCGCGGCGTCCTGTGTATCTTCAAAAACGAAACTTGTTGTTTGATAAATGGGTACCGCTCGCGCGCCTGTCGTCGGGTCGGGTGATCCACCGGCGTGCAGAGCTCTGGTGCGGAATCCAAATTCGTGATCGGTCATGTTTCTCCCGGTAATTGTTAGACGGTTAGGGCAGCGAAGCGTTTAGACCCATTTTAAGGCGCGTTTCTCAAGTCTGGCGAGAATAAAATCCGTGGTCTTGCCGAGAATAGCCAACGTAATAATTGACAGTAGCAAAATGTCGGTTCGTGACGTGTTCTGACTGTCGATGAGTAGGAATCCGAGCCCCTTAGAACTCGCAATCAACTCGGCGGCGACGACAAAGAGCCAACTCTGCGCGAGGCCCAATCGTAGTCCGGCAAAAATTGTTGGTGAAGCCACAGGAAGCAAAATTCCAGTAATTAATCGACGTCCGGATAGGCCGTAGGCGCGGCCGACTTCAATGAGTTTTCGGTCGGCGTGCATAAAGCCCGAGGCGACGGTTGTGAACACGGGGAAAAAAGCACCAATTGCCACGAGCGTGATTTTTGGGCCTTCGTAAATTCCCATCCATAAAACGAGGAGTGGAACCCAGGCGAGTGAGGGCACGGCGCGAATCGCCTGGATCGTGGGTGAGAGAAATGAACTGACCCGTGGTGAAAGCCCGACCAAGGACCCCACGGTGAGTCCTGCCAGTGCCCCAATGGCAAATCCGGCCAAGACGCGCTGCAGGCTGATAGCAACGTGCATCCAATACGTTCCGCGTTCAAGTAACTCAACGAGCGCGGCGCCAACCGCACTGGGCGTGGGAAGTTGACTTGCTGAATATGAACCATTTGTTGAAGCCCATTGCCATAGCAAGAGAAGTGCCGCAGGCAGGATCATGCCCGAAAGAACTGCCCCGGTCCAACTGGCCCCGCGAGAGCGTTTGCGCTCCCGCGGGGAATCAGCGATGAGAGACTCA
>JBDNFV010000337.1:0-1474 GCA_041689635.1 Candidatus Nanopelagicales bacterium
GATTAGCGAGGTTGGCGGTTCAGCCACCCTGCTCATTGTCTTGGGTTCACTCATCATTGGTGGAATCCTCGGGTCGTTTCTTCGTATCGAGTCGCGCCTGGAATCAGTCGGTGGCTGGCTACAAATGAAATTTTCACGAGGAGAGGGATCCGCAGGTCGGGCCCGTTTCATTGAAGGTTTCGTAGATGCAAGTCTCATCTTCTGTATCGGACCGCTTGCAATTCTCGGTGCTCTCTCAGACGGCCTCGGCACTGGCATTGATCAACTGGCGCTTAAGGCATCTCTCGATGGTTTTGCATCCATTGCATTTGCAGCATCCCTTGGCTGGGGGGTCATCGCCTCCGCGGTATCGGTCGGCATTGTGCAAGGATTTTTCACGATCCTCGCAGTTTTCGCCGGTCCATTTCTATCCAGCGCAATGATCGCTTCGATCACCGCAACCGGTGGAGTGTTGTTAATCGGTGTTGGCCTTCGCGTACTGCGCATCAAGTCAGTGGCCGTGGGTGACTTGCTACCGGCACTGATTGTCGCGCCAATTTTGACCGTGCTTGTCGCGGCCTACGTCTAGGGAACGGGTGGGCGCCGACATTAGATTTACGGCGTAATGTCAGCGTAAATACCTGTCGGTGGAACGACCATGATGTCGGATTCAGTAACGCCAGCTTTGGTGAATTGAAGCCCGAATGGGACATAGGAGCTGATGGCTGCGTTGAGCCCGGCAAGGTTAACGAAATGGACCGCATCCCAGGCGAATGAGATTGATTCGCCAGGTCCAATTTCGACGGTTTCTCCGGTAATTGTGGCGGGTTGTCCGCCGAGCATCGCGGCAACCAAGGTGTCAGACTCGGTACCTTGATTGGTAATCCGCATCAGGACCGTGGCATTGCCTGCTTCGTCTTGGACGGCGGTGGCGTTATCGACCGTGATTTGGCCAGCCTCGAGGGCGTTTCCATTACCGGAAGGTTGGGTTGCCTGCACACTCGTGGTGGCGCCTTGGCCGTTGTAGCAGCCCGCGAGACTCAAACTGAGTAGGCAAAGCCCGGCAGCGGACAGGGCTACGGACCGACGCCGGCCAGGGTAGGGAATTGCAACAGGTCGGTTCACTGTCGCAGGATACAAGGGTGGGGTTTTCGGGACCCAGCCGAGCAGGGGATTTCCTCATGGTCTTAGGGGCGCCTCTCACTGCCGAAGGTGGTCCTAGGCCATCGTGGTAATATTGGCGTCTCTGAAAGGGGCTCATCCATATGGCTTTTAAGGTCGGCGAGACTGTCGTTTATCCCCACCACGGGGCCGCGCTCATCGAAGCGGTCGAAATGCGAACAATTAAAGGCGAGGATCGCGAGTATTTGGTGCTGCGAGTCGCTCAGGGGGATTTAACCGTTCGGGTCCCTTCAGACAATGTCGACCTAGTGGGTGTGCGTGACGTCGTTGATGCAGCCGGACTGGATCGGGTGTTCAGTGTGCTCCGCCAGCC
>JBDNFV010000338.1:0-1778 GCA_041689635.1 Candidatus Nanopelagicales bacterium
AATTTAGCCATTAGCAACATTTTTCTCGGGGGAGTGCAATATAAAAATGGATCCTGCCTCTGTCAAGAAACGTATTCTGGTTGTTGAAGACAACCAAGATTTACGTGAGCTCATTACCCAAATGCTTATTTCTCAAGATTACGACGTTTTGGGCGCGAAAAGTGGAGAAGAAGCCCTTGATCTTATACGTTTACAGCGTTTTGATCTCATTCTCCTAGATCAGATGTTGCCTGGCATGTCAGGAATGGGAATTCTGAAGCATCTACGTTCTGCCAAAGATTGTCAGTTAAAAAATCTGCCGGTCGTGATGGTATCCGCGAAAGCTTTGATCGACGATATTGACGCCGCACTATTGGCCGGAGCCTCTGCCTACCTCGTTAAGCCATTTCGCTCCGAATCCCTAAAGGCTACAATCAATGAGGTCTTTGAAGATCAGAAAAATGGGGTTCAATCATGAACAAGCGGTTTAGATTATTGGCACTTTCCATTTCGGTTTTTATTGGTTTCTCAATGTCGCTTGCAGCTTGTGGTACAAGTGGCGTTACCACTGAGAGCACAGCTCCGGCAGAAACTGCTGCAACTTCAAACTCCTCCAACCCATACGGTACCAACACCATCGACCCAGCACCTGCAAACGAACCTATTTTGACGGTTGTAAACGGGTCCAACAGTGTGGATTACACATTAAAAGACCTACAAGGATTTGGTACCAGCGATATTTCAATTTTTGAGCCATTCTTAAAAAAGCGTCAAACATTTACCGTCATCCCTCTTTTTGAAATATTTTCGAAAAATGGAATTGGTGAATCGGCGGAAATCGAGACGGTTGCCTTGAACGACTACTCCTATTCAGATACGGCAACAAATTTTACAGCAAATTCAGGTTACTTAGCTATCGCTCTCGAAGGGAAAGATATTCCTTACGATATGGGCGGCCCAATTCGAATCATATTTCCTGATAAGAGTGAATGGGCCGGGTATCTGGACGCGTGGAATTGGGCGATTAGAGAATTCATAGTGATGTGAATTAAATAACTACGGAAGTGGGAATTAAAAGTGATTAAACGCTCACGACTTGGTAATTGGCAGAATGTGACTGCAGTGCTGGTCGTCGTGAATCTCATAATTATTGCTGGCTCTACTTTTTTTCTCACTCGTTCGATTGTTGAGCAAATGAAGTTTTTAACTTCAGTAGATAGCACTACTAGATTAGTGACCCTCGCGGTGAGGGAAACTCTTATTTACACATTGGACATTGATCGGTGGTCTTCTGGATTGACAACGCGGAGAGATGTGCAAATAGCCAGAGGGCTGTTGGCTCAAAGGCTATCCGTTATTGACCGAGAAGGTAGTTCGGCTGGAGAGCGAGCCAGTCCGGAATACTTCAGTGCATTAAACGAGTCTGATGCCATCCTTGAATCTACTGTTTCAGGTTTGCTGCCGGTGGAACTTCAAAAAAGTGTTCAGGTGACAATTCGCCCGATAGTCCAGCAATTGATTTTCGAATCCCGAGTCACTGCAGATAATTTCCAACAACAACAAAATTCTCAAGTCGCAGCGTACACCGCGTGGGTGAGTACTTTAGGGGTATTCACAGTCTTCTTCCTTTTACTATTTTTTATGCTATTCACAGTTCTTGTAATTCAAAATGGAAGATCTATTCGATCCAATTTCCGTCGAAGTCAAGAGACTATTCAGAGCGAAACTGCGAAACTAAATCTTTTATTTGAGAAATTGTCCCTTTCTGAAGCAACTGTCATAAGTCTCCGAGAGTTGAG
>JBDNFV010000339.1:0-7684 GCA_041689635.1 Candidatus Nanopelagicales bacterium
AGTGGTGGGTTTCTCTATGAACTTGACCCGGCAATCACCCGCGCCGGGCTGACACGGCAGGTGGCTAGCGATCGCGGTCTCACCCCGGTGGGCGCGAAAAATATCTGGCTTTTCGGACAGGAAGCAAACTGCTGCGCTCACGCTCGCGCGTACAAAGTACACGATCTTTTCCCGATTAAGGACCTCAAGGCAAAGGTTGCGCACCTTCCAGGAATCGCTCTGAAAACAAAGGATGGAAGGCGCGAACTCAAAGAATTACGCACAGCCAGCGCCAAACCCGATCACAATGAATGGGCAGTTGTTATTTTGGGCAGTGGCGCTAGGGAACAGGCAGTGTTAGTCCAGCGCGAGTTTTGATCGCGGGGCGTTCAGTGCGGGGCGTTGAGCGCTAAGCATTGTCGGGACATTATTTACCCGTGGTAGGTAGTCATCGAGATTCGCCGGCTCAAGCCCGGCCGCCCGGATCGCTTTTACGGCGAGTTTCAAACTTTTCTTGAGTGAGGGAGTGAAATGCATAAGAATGATTGAGCCCGGTCGTAATTTCGAATTGGCAAATGAAATGCTGTTGTATCCGACCGAGGCATCCCACATCACTATTTGTTGAATCCCACATTTTTCGCCCATGTTGCGGATCGCTTGGGAATCTTGGGCCGCTCCGTACGGAGGCCTCAGCATCCAGGGGTACCAATCATATTTTTTAGCGAATCTTTTTTGAACATAACAAATTTCATGGTTGAGGTCCGTGGACTTTTTAGCAAATGACGCGTGGGTGGCCGAGTGGTTTTGCACCGAACCCCATTGCGTGAATTCGTCAAAATATTTTTGGGATTCCTTAATGGTCCAGGATGAAAGAAATGCGGTGATGGGTAACTGGCGGGCTTTCACATAAGCCAAGGCATTTTCCGGCTTATAAATTCCATCGTCTATCGTGATAAAGGCAACTTTGTCGTTGGTCTCAATCCGGAAAACGGAATTGGGAATCTTCGGTTTATCTCGAGCTGGGACCACATAAGCGATATCTTCCTGCGCGGAACTCGAGCTCGTCTGGGCGCCAATAAGTGCGGTAGACATTAACGTACATCCAAAGAACACAACAATAATGCGGCGCATTTCCCCTCCGTTAGCTTCACCCGCCATCCAGACCGGTGTCATAAGTTTAACCCCGAAACCGCAAAAAAATGACAGCACCTGACCCGACGTGCTAGAAAAGAACCTGGTTGATCGAAAGGGTCGAGGTGGCCGGAAAATCAACCGGGGATGCAGTCGCCCCCACCCGAACCAGATGCGATCCCAGCGCCGCCACCATGGCGCCGTTATCCGTACACAAACCAGGACTGGGTACCCGAAGTTCGATCCCTGCGGCGACGCACCTTTCCCTCGCGAGCGCGCGCAGCCGGGAGTTGGCCGCCACGCCCCCAGCGATCACCAAATGGGGCGCGTTGTGCTCACGGGCAGCAGCAATCGCCTTACTGGTCAAAATATCTACGATTGCCTCCTGGACCGAAGCGGCAACATCGGGTATCGAAATTGCGTTTCCGCATCTTTGCTGCTCTTTCACCCAACGAGCAACCGCGGTTTTAAGCCCGGAAAAAGAAAAATTGAAAGCATGTGCAGGATCGGTGCGTAGTGCCCGCGGAAAATCAATTGCATTACGGTCACCACTTTGCGCGGCCTGGTCAATCATCGGACCACCAGGGAAAGGCAAACCAAGTAGCCGCGCAACTTTGTCGAATGCTTCACCAGCGGCGTCGTCGAGGGTGTGACCAAGGGAAGTGAAGTCACCGTTGATTACTTTGATTAACGATGAATGTCCGCCGGACACCAACAATCCAATGACCGGTTCCGGCAAAGGACCGTGTTCTAGTTCGTCGACCATCACGTGGGCGGCCAAGTGATTCACGCCATAGATCGGCTTGTTTAATCCCAATGCGATCGCTTTGGCCGATGCGACTCCCACGATTAAGGCACCGACTAGGCCTGGACCTGCCGTAACGGCAACGGCGTCGATGTCGGTGAGTGAAATGCCGGCTTGGGAACAGGCCAGATCAATTGTGGGCAGCATGGCTTCCACGTGCGCGCGACTTGCAACTTCGGGCACCACCCCACCAAATCGCGCATGTTGATCAACACTTGAGGCCAGCGCATTTGCCAGCAGTTCCCTGCCACGCACTATTCCAATCCCGGTTTCATCACAGGAGGTTTCAATTCCCAGAACTATTGGTTCACCAGCGCTCATGATTTCTGCTCACGATCATTGCGTCGCAGGATGAGGGCATCGCTTCCGTCGGCATAGTATTTATTTCGCTTACTTATTTCGACGAAGCCGCATGATGTATACATGGAAAGTGCGTTCGCGTTATCACCGCGTACTTCAAGAAAAATATAGATGACACCGAGTTCACGTGAGCGGTCCAGTAGCTTATTCAGTAATAAACGACCAAGTCCCTGACCTTGGAAATTTCTGCTCACGGCGATCGTTTGAATATCCGCGTCGGTCCCTGAAACACTCAGCCCCGCGTACCCGCACAGTTCGCCGGTGCTCTCCGCAACGAAGTAATGGTTATGTTGTTGGGCTAGCTCCCGCCACCATTGATCGGTTGACCACGGATCGTGGGGGAACAGGTCGCGCTCGCACACATCAATCAATGAAATGTCCCACCATCGCATTGACCGAATGTCAACCGTGGAAGTTGTCACAACTGCACCGGGGTAATCGGCTGGGCGTCTGCTTCCCGCAAATACATGGGGGCGAGGTCACGAGCATCCCCGCGTTCCGCGCACGCCGCAATATCAAGGGCGTGGGGGAAGACTTCGCTGATGAACGGCACCCCACGTTCAATCACCATCGCCGAAACAAGGTCAATGCGATCAACCCGTGGACCCGACAGCCTGTTTCCACGACCATCAAATTGCGCCCAGTAATACTCTTTACGGCGGGCATCCGTTGCCGCAATAAAATCACTGCCGGTGGCAACGAGACCCTCTCGGATAACCCTGTTGGCGACGCCATCCAAGGAACACACGCCGACAGTCGGCACCGACCAAGCAACCGAGAGCCCTTGGGCAAAAGCAATCCCCACCCGCAAACCCGTATAGGGACCTGGACCAACACCACAGGCAATCAGCTCCGGTAGCGAGTTCAGGTCCAACTCCAGTTGCGTGAACAAGGTTCCAATCGCTTCCACGTGACCGCGAGCGTCCGTATGACTCGCCATGGAAATCACCGAACCGGACTCGACCAAGGCGATTGAACTCATTGCCGTTGACGTGTCAACCGCAAGGATCTTCATGCGAGGACCGATTGAATCCGGCTGAGAAATGCATCGCCCAAAGGCGAGTAAGCGGTGAAATAAATGTCACGCCCAGCCTCAACGTCAGAATCAATGTGCATCTGCACAACACGGTCGCCAAATTCATCGGCCCACCGCCCACCCCACTCAACCAATGTCAGCGAATCTTGCGCATCAATCTCTGACCACAAGTCCAAGAGTTGATCAACGTGACTCACCCGATACACATCAAGGTGCAGTAAACGAAGGGACTCACCAGCCGGATAGGACTTACTCATGACGAATGTTGGACTTGTCACCGGTTCGGTGATTCCCAGGCCCCGCGCAACACCTTGGGCAAAAGTGGTCTTACCCGCACCCAACTCACCCGTGAGAATCAACACGTCACCCCCACGGGTAATTCGGGCAATGGACTCACCAAGGGATTGCATCGCCGCTGCCGTTTCAATCCACATGTTGGTCATGTCTTTCAATGACTCGGTCAACAAAGTTGGTAAGCAACGCATTGACTTCCACATGCCGTTCGATAGTCACCATGTGACCGCTTTCAGCGAGTATCACAAATTCAGCACCTGGGACCCGCTCAATGATGGCTTCACTCAGAGCCGGTGGGGTGAGTCGATCTGAAGCACCAACGATCACCAAGGTTTCGACTTTTTGCAGCGGCTCAAGGGATTCGAGTTTGTTGTGTTCATAAATATTAGGCAGAAAGTCGACCAAGATATTGAAATTGGTTGACGAGACCATGTCGGCCACAAATTCACCCGCATGAACTGGCGCTACTGATCCAAATGAATACAGTCGAGTGACGAGTAAACCCAGATCGGTTTTGCTCCAGCGTGAGTGCGAGAGCGCGGTCCCACCTTTAGCCAGCACGGAGGCAACCCCGGGAACCAAGCTTTGAACGACCCGAGAAATAGGTGCAGGAAGGCCGAGCGTCGACGCTGCAACCGATGTCGCGGTACTGGAAATGAGGCAGACCCCAATCACCTGGCTGCCGAAAAGTTCGGGATGCTGGTCAACCAAAGCCAGGACTGACATGCCACCCATTGAGTGGCCAATCAATATCAGCGTGTCATCCGGAGCCACTTGATTGATAACCGAGTACAAATCACGTCCGAGTTGATTAATGCTGTGATCGCGGGTTTGCGCATCGGCAACATAGGTGGACTCGCCATGTCCTCGCTGATCGTAGAACACCAATGTTGCGCGTTCGCGCAAAACCAGCCGCTGGTAATACCAAGAGTTGCGATTCAACGCGAAACCGTGTGGCATCACGATTGTTACCCGAGAGTCGGCATGTCGATCTACTTCACCGACGAGGACGGCGCCGTCGGTGGTGAAAACTTCAAAGCGCTCACCGTGCAGGGAATAAAACTCCGATAAATCAACCTCGCTATTGGAGGAGGCGCTAAATCGCATGACCAGTCGTTCGGCGGCAGCGCCGGCAGCAGCACCGAGTGCAACAGCGCCAAGTGAGAGGACTGCGCGTCCGGCTACCTTGCTAAAATCAACGGCCACCTGCTTACTTCACCACCTAACACCAAGAGGAATAAGAATCAAATTATCCAGCAAACAAATGGGTCACACGTGGACCCGGGGTACCCGTGGCCCAATCCGGGTAACTATTTCGTACCCGATGCTCCCACTGGCCAGGCCCCACTGATCAGCCGTCAACTCGCCGTGTTCCCCTGAACCAAATACAAACACCTCGCTACCGGCAGAGATTCCAGCAGCACAGTCCGTTACATCAATCACGAATTGGTCCATCGCGATTGTGCCAACTTGCGTCACTATTTCTCCGTCAATGCACATCGTTACCTGATTGCTCGCACTGCGTGGAATTCCGTCACCGTAACCCACCGGGACCAGCCCAAGGGCTGAATCTCGGCCAGCAATCCAGGTGTGCAGGTAAGAGACCCCAGCGCCCGCAGCAACCTGCTTGATCGAACTGAGTCGGGCAACGAGGCTCATTGCCGGAATCAAACCCAGATCAACGGAAGTCGCCCGGTTCACATTGGGTGAGAGTCCGTACATCCCGATTCCCACGCGAACGAGGTTGAATCGAGTGTCCGGATGCCACAGGGCGCCCGCCGTATTTGCCAGGTGGACGACTTCAGGCTCAATCCCGGCTGAAACGAACGTGGCAAGTGCTGCGACAAAGACTGACATTTGAGCCCCAACGGAATCGGCTGCAATCTCGACATCGACATGATCTGCACTCGCTAAGTGACTCCACACACCGCGAACACGAATCACCCCTTCTTTTATCAGCGGGCACAACTCAATAAGGAGCGCGTCAAGTTCGACCATGGACAAGCCATTTCGATTCAATCCGGTATCAATTTTTAGATGAATCTGAGCCTGAACTCCAGCCGCACGTGCAGCCACCGCGATTTCCTGTAATTCACGGGAACTGGAAACCGAAAGATCGACATCGGCTTCAACACAAGCAGCGAGATCCGGATCCCCCGGCGTACTGAGCCAACTGAGCACCTTTCCACGGTCCCCAGCGGCCCGCAAAGCGAGTGCTTCCGAGGGTAGGGCGACTCCCAGCCACGTAACGCCGTGGGTGCGAAGCAATGGAGCAATAACATCAATTCCGTGGCCATAAGCGTCTGCTTTGACAACTGCCATCGCCTCAACGCCGGCTACTGCTCGAACGGTGTCGTAATTACGCAAGATCGCTTCACTGTTGACGCTGGCCCACGCCCGTGAATTCGGCCCAGGGGCTGAATTAGACATCGCGCAGCACCTCCCCAACCATGTTGCCGATGTCAACGGCCGTCGGATTTTCAATCTGCGCCTCGGCAATGCGCCCAGCCCGGGAATGAATCCAGACCCCTGCTGCGACAACCGCCAGTACATCGACAGCATCAAGGGAACTACTTGCCAATAGTCCACCAATGATTCCGGTGAGAACATCACCCGAACCGGCGGTACCCAAGCCGGGACTCGCCTCAATGTCAACAAATGCGCGGCCATCAGGACCGACCACAAGAGTTCGTGGACCCTTTGCAACGACAATCACGTTTAGTTCACGCGCGGCCGAGCGCACCGCCTCCAGATCAAAACCGACCACGGCGGGAAATAGTTCCCGAAACTCACCGACGTGTGGGGTTATCGTGGTGACACCGGGCCGAGCGCCAAGAGTTGAGCGCACGTCTGCAGAATTTGCGATATTTCTCAATGCACCGGCATCGAGCACCAAGGGAAGATCTCCCTCGAGGAGGGAACCCAATAACGAGTGTTCACCTTCACCACCGGTAAACCCGGGCCCAACCGCCCACCCGGTGATCCGAGGTGAATCAGAATCAATGGAGACAACAGTGGGCAACGAATCCAGGACAACATTGCGATCAGCGAACCCCTCGCGAAGCATGACCATGCCCACACCACTGTGCTGAGCTCCGAGCACAGTCAGCACCGCCGCACCTGGAAATTGCGGTGAACCCGCAGCGATTCCGACAACTCCGCGGGAATATTTATACGAATCAAAATTTAAGGCAGGGACGAGTTCGGCAACCTCGCGATCACCCAATACTTGAACAACCGGATCGCTATCAAATTCTAGATCTAAATCCACCACCTCGATTGCGCCCGAACACTGCGCGCCCGGGGCGAGAATCAATCCGGGTTTAAGTGCACCAAAGGTAAAGGTGACATCAGCGTGAACGCACCGATCAACGTCACAATCGCCGGTGTCCGCATTCACCCCACTGGGTATGTCAACAGCAACGATCAACGGTGACCCGTTGATCAAACGTGCAAGCTCGAGATCTATTGGGCGTGAACTACCCAGCCCAGCAATTCCGTCAAGGATCAAATCGTGCTCGCCATCGGGTGAGTCAACAACCCGACCGCCAGCTTTCAGGCAGGCGGCCAAGCCGGTTTCATGGCATACGCCAGGAACCACGCAATACACTCGAACGAAGACTCCCCGACGAGCCAGCAGCGCCCCAGCGAAGAGTGCATCGCCACCGTTATTGCCCGGTCCAACAACCACGAGCACCGACGTTCCATAAACGCGACCACATGTTTCTCGCAGCAGACCAGCGCAGCCGACACCCAGGGAAAATGCGGCTCGCTGCATCAGCGATCCCGGGGCCCTCACCAGAAAAGCCCGTTCCTCGGCTGCTCGTATCTGGCCAACCGAGTAAGCCGGTAAACCCCATGAACGCTTTGTCAAATCGGTCGTCATTGAACTACTCCACGGTTACAGACTTGGCAAGGTTGCGAGGTTGGTCAACGTCATGGCCTTTTTCCCTTGCCATCTCACAGGCGAATATTTGCAGGGGAACGACCGCGACTAGTGGTTGCATCAACGTAGGCACGGCGGGAATCCGAATAATGTGATCGGCGAACGGCACAATGCTTTCATCGCCTTCTTCGGC
>JBDNFV010000340.1:0-4036 GCA_041689635.1 Candidatus Nanopelagicales bacterium
AGCGAAGTCCAAGGAGTAACTCCTGACGCAACACGATATTGATCAGCCCGTTCCCGGTCCCGGGGACGGGCTGATTCGTCTGCGCGCGTATATTTCCTATGACGGTTCGGGGTTCCACGGCTGGGGCGCCCAGTTAGATGCCCGATCGGTGCAGGGGGAGTTTGAAAACATTATTGGTGCGCTCATCCACCAACTGGACGTGCCCACAATCGTTGCCGGTCGCACGGACGCTGGAGTGCACGCCCGCGGTCAAGTGATTCATTTTGATTTGCCGCGGGATCACCCAGGACTTGCAAAACTCACCGCGGAGCGGATGAACAAGGCGCTTCCAGGTGACATGCGGATCTTGAAGATCGAGGAAGCACCATTTGGTTTCGACGCTCGATTCTCAGCTCTTTGGCGCGAGTACAGCTATACGGTGTGTGACGACCCCGCCGGCCCAGCTCCCTTGCGCCGCCATGAAGTGCTTCACTGGCCGGTGCCCTTAGATGTGGACAGGCTCAATGAGGCAAGCCAATGTCTGATCGGGATCCACGACTTCTTTGCATTCTGTAAAGAGAAACCACGCGCTACCACAATCCGCGAACTACAAAAACTGCAGTGGCACCGAAACCACGAAAACAATGTCGTTATGACAATCCGCGCGGACGCATTCTGTTACTCGATGGTCCGTACGATTGTGGGTGCGCTACTCCCAATCGGGGATGGTCGCAAACCGGTCACCTGGACCCAACACTTGCTGGACCAAAAGGACAAGCTGTCCCACATTCAAACCATGGAGGCCTACCCACTCACCCTGGAAGAAGTGGGCTACCCAAGTGATGAAGAACTTCATGCCCGCCAGGGTGAAACCCGGGCCAGGCGCGGGATGGATCGCAATCAGGGAATCTAAACCGACCGCCAGCTTTCATGAGAAATTCGAAAGGTCAGCAATTTTCCTCGATGCAAGTTCACAAGACGGCTCGAGAGCGACCTTTAGTTCGGGAATCGAATGCGTCAAGGTTTGCCAAGTGACGAACCGATCAATGTTGTCATATTCATGGATCAACCAGTTTCTGTTGCTAATTGCATCGGCCCATGTGATGCCGGCGGGGGCGGGGAATTCCATTTTTGAGATTCGATTAATGGACTCGCCTATTTTCATGAGCAAGGAATCACCTGCTTCCATCATGAGCGCGTCTGACAAGTACTGATCTCGCCCGTGTGCAGTAAGTTCCTCAATTCGTTGAAACCAAGCAGAGAGGTGAATTAGTTCCTAAGCAACTTTTTCCTTCATCACAAAAGGACCAATGTCTTTTTGACATGGTCGTGAATGCCCTTCTTGAGCCCTCCGTAACTCAGCAAATCGACTGGCCGCTGCATCAGATCACTAAATGTTTGCCTGAGCGACTCAAGTGTGGCTAGTGTCGCATTCTCGGGAGGTTGGACAATCAAATCAATGTCTGAGTCGGGTTGATCTGTACCTCGTGCCAGTGAACCGAAAACAGCCAGTTGGCTAAATCCCCGAGCAGCAGCAATACTTTTCAAGGCAGGCGCTGCGGCCGAGAGAATAAAGGAACTTGATAGTTCACTAAGTGGGGGTGCTGCATGGCTCGAAGAGTGAAGATACGTGTTAATCGCGCTGCGAACTCACTCTCAATCGCGGACTGGTAGTCCCGTATGAATGACATAAGGTGACCTTATATCCCACTCGGTCCACCCGCAAACAACCATGCAGCAGTGCCCTCGCCGCGTTGGAACCAACGACAAGGTGAGTTGGCGAGTAATAGTCAGGGCGTTGAAGAGCTGACCGGGGAGCCTTCAGCACTCGGATACGCTGGCGACCCTCATGAGCCACATCGACGTTTCCCACATCACCTACTCCCTGCCCGACGGCCGGGTGCTGCTCAACGACGTCACCTTCCGTATCCCTGAAGGAGCGGTCGCTGCACTCGTAGGGCCCAATGGTGCTGGCAAGACAACCCTGCTCAGGTTGACCGCGGGGGATCTCATACCCGATGAGGGTCAGATCACCCATACCGGTCACCTTGCCGTCATGCGCCAGTTCATCGGTCACATGACCCAGGGAACACTGCGCGACCTACTGCTAGAAGTCAGTCCGCACACTCTAAAAAGTGCTGCAGAAAAAGTTGACCAGTGTGAACTCAAGCTGATGGATGAGGACAGCGAGCGCAATCAAATGAAGTACGCGCAAGCACTCGCGGACTTTGGTGATGCTGGCGGTTACGACGCGGAAGTGTTGTGGGATTTCGTAACAATCAGCGCGATGGGTAAAAGCTATGACAGTCTGAAAAACCGCCAGGTGGCAACGTTCTCTGGCGGAGAGCAAAAACGAATCGTGCTCGAGTATTTATTGAGGGACAAGTCAGAGGTTTTAATTCTCGATGAACCCGACAACTACCTCGACGTCCCCGGGAAAATCTGGTTGGAGAATCAACTCAAGGAAACCACCAAGACCGTTATGTTGATTTCCCACGATCGTGAACTCCTGAGCAACGCAACGACCCATATTGTCAGTCTTGAACTTGGTGCAGCAGGGAACACCGCGTGGGTGCACGGTGGAAGTTTCACGAACTTCAATGAAGTACGAGTGGAGCGTTTCAGCAGACTTGAAGAACTCAAACGCCGCTGGGACGAAGAACGCGCTCAACTGAAGAAACTGGTTCTGACCCTCAAAGCCAAGGCCTCCTTTCACGACGGGTTGGCTAGCCGTTACCAGGCCGCCCAAACCCGGTTGGCCAAGTTTGAAGAAAAGGGACCACCAATGGCCGTCCCGCGTGAACAGAAAATCAACATGCGGCTCAAAGGTGGGCGAACAGCAAAGCGCGCGATCGTGATCAAGGATCTTGAACTCACAAACTTAACGCAGCCCTTCGATCTTGAAGTGTGGTTCGGGGAACGCCTAGCGGTCCTTGGCAGCAACGGCACCGGAAAGTCTCACCTACTTCGACTGCTGGCCCTTGGTGGCTCGGACCCTGACATTGAGCATCAGCCCGTTGGTGAAGTAGACATCCCAACCGTTACCCACCTGGGCAAAGCAACGCTGGGTGCTCGAGTGCGACCGGGTTGGTTCGCTCAAACCCACGTGCGCCCCGACTTGGAAGGGCGAACCCTCATTGAAATCCTGCACCGAGGGGACGGTCACCGTGGTGGCATGCAACGTGAACAAGCCGCCCGTGCATTGGATAGGTACGAACTCGCCGAGTCCAGTGAACAAAAGTTTGAGACCCTTTCAGGTGGCCAACAAGCGCGCTTTCAAATCCTTTTGCTCGAACTCAGCGGTGCCACGCTGTTGCTCTTGGACGAACCAACAGACAACCTTGATCTGGCCAGTGGTCAAGCATTAGAGATCGGACTTGACGCATTCGACGGTACTGTTGTTGCGGTCACCCATGACCGCTGGTTTGCCAAGAACTTCGACCGGTTCATTTACGTTGGCAGTGACCAAAAAGTCAGTGAAACCGTGGAGCCTCGATGGGGTTAGTAATCACGATTTTTTTAAGTCATGCTGTTTGGGTGGTTCAGTTTCCCAAAATTTGTGGTGGCGATTCAACGGGAATCTCAAAGTCGGGGAATGCGCCGAACATGTCCAGGATTTGACCCATTGTCATTTTGATCGTGTTCGCGGCACCGCTGTTGTTATCCACGGACACACGGTAGATCCCACCTCTGACACTTTGGACCACTTTGCATCTACCGTTGCAACATGATCCGCGGATACAACGCCAATAACATCAATGTCAATCACAGTAAGCTCAAGGGCAATAACAGTGTGACAACGGGAGTTGCAGCCGTCGACGTTGAAGGCGACATGGAAGTGGGAGTGTGGGAACACTCCGTTGGAACTTCAACCGACACCGAAGTTGAAGAAGTCTTCGTTGTGATCACCGGTCGCGGCACGGTCACCTGCGATCGTGGTGGAGAAATAATCCTTGAACCAGGAACCATCGGACTTTTGCCCTCGGGTGCACAAACCATTTGGATGATCACTGAGCCGTTACGCAAAGTGTGGATCACTCTTGAGTGAACACATAAT
>JBDNFV010000341.1:0-1401 GCA_041689635.1 Candidatus Nanopelagicales bacterium
ATCCACGACCTTCCCGAAATCGCGCGGTCCGACGTGAGAACGATCTTTGCCCTCGAGAATCTGGACGTATTGGACCTGAGTATCACTCGTTGGGACCGCTCACTTGTCTTCCCGCGCAGCGGGCACCGCGACGCGGTCGCGGAGGTTCGAGCCGCAGTGGCTGCCACCCCGAACCTGGCCGTCATCGGCGCCGGAATCGGCGGCAACGGTTTGGCGGGAACCATCGCACTTGCGCGTACCGTGTCCGAGCAACTTGAGCAACTCGAGCAACTTAAGCACTGAGTCAAACGCAGTGGTAAAATCTGGAAGTGACCAGTGAAAAGAATGAGCGGATAACCGCACGGACCATCAATGACACAATTCGTTACACCTGCTGGACCGTCTACCGGCGCACAGGAGTGTTGCCCCCGCACGATGCGCAGGCGGAGCTGGAGTCCGTGATTGCCGACCTCGAGAATGTAGACGTCGTGATCCGAGGGTTCTACGACGTCAGCGCATTTCGAAGCGACGCCGACCTGATGGTGTGGATCCACGCCCCTGCTGCCGAGTTGGTGCAGCAGGCACTGCAACAACTGCGCCGATCAAGTTTTGGCACCGCCATGGAGCAGACGTGGTCATCCATGGGCCTGCACCGGCCCGCCGAGTTCAACAAGGGTCACGTCCCGGCGTTTATGGCGGGCAAGGATCCGTTGGAGTGGGCAACGGTTTATCCATTCGTTCGCTCATTCGAGTGGTACCTGTTGCCCGATGAGGAACGACGGGCGATGCTGGTTGAGCACGGAATGATGGGTCGTGATTACGGCGGCATTTTGTCGAACACGGTTGCTGCCTTCGCTCTGGGCGACTACGAATGGATCCTCGCTTTGGAGTCCGACGATTTGCACGAGACGGTCGACATGATGCGTCAACTGCGCAGCTCAGAGGCACGTCGCCATGTGCGTGAAGAAATTCCCTTCTATACCGGTCGCCGCATTGACGCGGCCGCCGTCGTCGCGTTGCTCACGTGAGCTACGACGCCATCCTGCTGGCCTCATTTGGCGGGCCAGAGGGTCCCGACGAAGTAATGCCTTTTCTCGAGCGGGTCACGGCCGGGCGCGGAGTCCCACGTGACCGGCTCGAGGCGGTCTCGCATCACTACTTGGCTCTCGGAGGCGTGAGTCCAATCAACGCGCAGAATCGTGAGCTATTGCAACACCTTTCGGCCGAGATGGCCAAACGCGGGATCGACCTGCCCCTGTTCTGGGGCAACCGCAATTCCGCCCCGTTTTTCGTTGACACGCTTCGCGAGATTCACGCAGCAGGGCACAGCAACGTTCTCACAATCGCTACGAGCGCGTACTCCTCGTACTCGGGGTGCCGGCAGTACCGCGAGAACATCGCGGCAGCGTTGGAGGAAGCCGG
>JBDNFV010000342.1:0-12943 GCA_041689635.1 Candidatus Nanopelagicales bacterium
AAAGTCGCCGTGGAATTCGGGATGTATCCGGTTGCCATTGCCCAGGGCGGTGAGTGGTGGCGATTGTTCACTAGCGCTTTTCTGCACGGATCTTTTATCCACATTGCATTCAATATGTACGTGCTGTTTTTCCTTGGCCCAACCCTGGAACGGATCCTTGGTCACACGCGATTTATTGCCCTCTACCTGCTGGCCGCCCTCGGTGGTTCGGTTGCCTCTTATTGGTTCTCCGACATTCAAACCGTGTCGGTCGGTGCCTCCGGAGCAATTTTTGGTTTGATGGGTGCACTCATTGTGGCCGGGCGCAGAATGCGTTACGACATCAAACAGGTGCTGTTCTTGTTGGCGGTCAACGTCGCCATTGGTTTCTTCTCACCCGGGGTTGATTGGCGTGCACACTTCGGCGGTTTAGTTGTGGGAGCCGCCGTCGCCGCCGTCATGGTATTTCCACCTAAACGAATCCGAATGCCGGTTCAGATTGCTGGAATCTCAGGACTCATTGTGGCCTTGCTTGCGTTCACTATGCTGCGTACGAATTACATTAACGACCTCTTGGCACCGATTACCCAACTTATTGTGTGACTTCTACTCGGTTAATCCAAGAAACTCACGGAATTCCTCTGGAATTGGCGTTGACTTCCGGCTCACTTGGTCAACATTGACATAACTGATCGTTGCCGAAGTAATGGCACTTTTAGCCAATGTGCCAGTTCTCAGATCTTGGATTCGTGCGGTAAAAACGAGGTCAAAACTTGCGGTACCGAGCCGAGAGCAATGTACGTCGATGTGAAGAAGTTGATCCATTCGAGCCGATTCGTGGTAGCGGATAGTGACCTCAGCCAGTACCGGATCCATTCCAGCAACCGACATGGTGTCGGGCGGGTAACCGTGTGCGCGGAAGTACTCAATGCTGGCAGCATCGAAGAACTCGAGGTAACGGGAATTGAACACAATGCTTTGGGGGTCAACCTCACTAAAGCGAACCCGGTGGGTGTACCCACTCCAATTAGTCATGCGCGTAGTCTTTCACGCATGGGAGGTGCGCGATGAAAAGTTTCTTCTCGGCAGCGCTATTAATCGGGATCGGTGTTGGACTGGGATTCCTGGTGCGGCTGATGTGGCCTAGCGGGGAGAGCAAAACTTGGTGAGTGCGGCGACGACCCCTTCGGCTACCGCGTCGTGAAATACCCCGGACGTTAAACGTTTCGCATCCCCAACGTTGGACATGTAACCCAGTTCAATGCGAACGGTTGGCATCTGGGTGAACCGCAGCAGGTCCCACGTCCTGGCGTGAATCAAACAATCTTTACGGTCTGTTCGACTGATCAACTCCTCATTGATCAACCCGGCGAGGATCCGACCCCCTGGTGAGTGGTTGCCACCATTAGGGGATCCAAAGTAATAAACGGAGATCCCGTTGGGTTTAGGGCTCTCCACTTCATCAAGGTGTAGTGAAATCACAATGTCGGCATTCATGCTGTTGGCAAACTCCGCGTGCGTTGATTGAGTTTTGTGTTCTACCGGAATTTCGGGTCTGGTGAGAAGCACCTGAGTGCCAAGAGCTGCGAGGCGACCTTCAACGCGAACACAAATGGCGTAGGTCAACGCTGGGTGAACGGTTTCACCCGGGTCAATAACAATGACTTTGTCTGCGATTCCGGTTCGAAGGGATGCAAGGGATGCGTGTTCGCGCAAAGCACCCGAATCGCCGCCAACAATGGATCGGGAAAGTCGTTCAAATGCACGCAAGGTATCCAGGGCACAGGTTCCGTCGGAACTCACACCGACGCCACGTTGGAAGTCGCGCAAAGCCAGATCGGTCGGGGCACCAAAAATCCCGTCGGGCCTGCCCGCGTTGAAACCAAGTTGATTCAACCGGCGCTGCAGTTCGGTGACGTCGTCACCAACCATGACATGACCGGGGGTAAATGAAAGGACTCGATCACCTAATTGCCAACGGGCTTCGTCCAAGCGACGGAAAGTCTCCGGACCCACGAGACCGTCAACCGTGATCCCGCGCTCTTGTTGAAATGTGCGAACGGCAACGGCAACCTGTTCATCGTAAATGTCCACGGCGAGGGCAGTGTCGTTTGTGCTTGAAAGTAGACCGAGGTGCGCGAGCCGTGAGCGAACCTCCGCAACGGCCGCCCCGGTTGAACCAAGGCGGAGCATTGCCTACAAGTACGGAGCTAGGTCAGCGAGTAAAGCAGCCTTTGGCTTTGCACCAATGATTGTCTTTACAATCTGTCCGCCCTGATACACATTCATGGTGGGGATTGACGTGATGCCGTAGGAAGCCGGGGTTGTCGGGTTTTCGTCGACATTCATTTTGGCGATGACAAGCCCTTCGTTCGCGGCAGCGATCTCTTCAAGAATCGGGGCGACCATTTTACAGGGACCACACCACTCGGCCCAGAAGTCAACGAGTACGGGCTTCTCGCTCATGAGTACTTCTTCGGCGAAGTTGGCGTCCGTGACGATCTTGGTTGCTCCCATGTGATTCTCCTTTGATTAGGACCTAACTTAGCGACAAAGGTTGGTGTTTCGGCTACTGGTGCGCGAGAAACCGCTCAGCGTCAAGGGCGGAGGCACATCCGGTTCCAGCGGCGGTAACCGCTTGACGGTAAATGTGGTCGACCAAGTCACCGCAGGCGAACACGCCGGAAGCGGAGGTACGCGTCGAGTCGGGTTGAACCAGTACGTAACCCTCTGGGTCCAGATCAACTTTGCCGGCGAGTAGTTCTGACCGGGGATCGTGGCCGATTGCAATAAATAAGCCGGTGACCGCGAGTTCACGTTCCGCGCCAGTCGTGGTGTCGCGAAGGGTGATGCCAGAGAGCTTCACGTCACCATGAAGGGCAGCAACCTCACTGTTCCAAGCCACGTGAATTTTTTCATTGGCTAGTGCGCGCTCCTGCATGATCTTGCTGCCACGTAATTCGCCGCGACGGTGAATCAGCGTGACAGACTTGGCGAAGCGGGTGAGGAAAGTTGCTTCTTCCAGTGCTGAGTCCCCACCGCCGACGACGGCGATGTCTTGGTCACGGAAGAAGAAGCCATCACACGTTGCACACCAGGAAACACCGTGACCGCTGAGTCGCTTCTCGTCGGGTAAACCAAGTTCGCGATAACCCGAGCCCATGGCCAGAATTAGCGTGCGGGCCTGGTGCACATTGCCAGCACCGTCGGTGGCGAATTTAATGTCACCGTCGATGTTGATTTGAGTGATGTCGTCGGTGATAATCTCAGCGCCAAAGCGGACGGCTTGCGCACGCATGTTTTCCATAAGTTGCGGACCCAATACTCCGTCTTCAAAGCCCGGGAAGTTTTCAACCTCGGTCGTGTTCATTAGGGCGCCTCCGGCTGTCACGGCGCCTTCGAAGAGTAATGGGTTGAGTTGAGCCCGAGCTGCATAAACCGCGGCCGTGTAGCCCGCGGGGCCGGATCCAATAATTATTACTTCACGAACTTCACTCACAAAAACCACTACTTTCGGTTTGTACTGCCGCGGAATAGATGTGCGCAATGAGTCTACGCCCCCGGCACGAAACCCACCTAGTTGAGTGAGTGGCTCACATGCGAGTAGATATCAAGTCCCAGAGTGCCGCAGTCGGGCCCGACAACCCACACGTCGAGTGCTCCAAGATCGGCACCTGCGGATTCAAGGTTGATGGCAAATTTCATCCGGTCATCACTTGTTGTGAGCGTATCCATGCCTTTGAACATGACCATGGGGATCACGATCACTCCGGCATCCATTCCTTGGAAAGTGGCGCGATCGACAAATATGGCCTGGGAAGACTCTGAGTTGGTGATCTCATTGAGGCAGCGACGCAAGGTCTCCAGGTTTCCCGTCATCCCGGTCGACTTGTTCATTTTCGCGGATTCCATTGAATGAATGGGGGCCATAAACATGTCCATGGGTTCATTAATCCCGATCGTGCCCAATAGCCGGGTAATGGTGTCTTTGAGGTTTGCGGAGTTGTAGTCGTGACCGCTTTCCATCACTTCAACCGCAGGCTGAACAAAACCGGCTTGAACAATTTGGGGTGACGTGGTGGTGAGAGCGCCAGCGACAACCACATTGCGATCGTCGGTGTCTGAATTGAGGGCATTAACCCCAATTCCGACGGCGAACAAGGTCACGCTCGCAGCTACTAGGCCACCAACCCATTTGCCACCAATTCGGTGTTTCCGGTAACTCTCGAGTTCAAGCACGGCCGGGTCTGAGCCCAAGGCGGCCGGGGAGTCAGGAACTACTCGGTCAGCTGACTCAAGGGAAAGGGTCGTGGCCAGATGTTCCCAGACGCTTGTTGGCATGGATTCCACTGGCTCAGAATCAAGGTACTGGCCGAAGGCTCGCAAATTGCCGGTGAGTTCACGGAATTGCATTTCATCGAATTCTGGATGTTCGTCGTGGTCTTTCACTTTTTGTCCTCCTTCCGGGAGTTGGTCGAATTTTGATCTAACGGTGTGACGATTTCGTTGCCATCTTGGTTCCGTAGATGGCCTAGGGTCTCGGCGAGTTTCGCCCGACCGCGACTACATCGGCTTTTGATGGTTCCCGTAGGGCATTGAAGTTCTACGGCTGCTGCTTCAACCGAGTAACCTTGGACGTCTACTAAAATGATGGCTTCTCTTTGGTCTTTCGGCAACTGGGCGAGCGCCGCTGAGATTTCCATCCAGTTTTCCCGCTCGGTGATTGCGTCACGGGGCTCGACGATCTCGATGCTGCTGTTCTCGTGGTGGTCAGGAAGAGTGGTGGTCGGACGGACGGCCTTGCGGCGAAGCCGATCCAAACCGGCATTGACCACGATTCGATGCAGCCAGGTGGTGACCGCGGCCTCCCCACGGTATTGATCGGCCCGCCGAAAGGCTGAGATCAACGCGTCTTGGAGGGCGTCCGATGCCTCTTCGGGATCACCGGTTGTGCGCAGCGCAACCGACCATAGTCGGTCACGGTGCCGGGATACGAGTTCACTAAATGCTTGGGAGTCCCCGATTACGTGCGCTGCGATCAACTCGCGATCACTGAGTTCGCGTAGATCGGTCAACGTCACCCGATTAGCCTAATCAGGGTGTCAGCGTGGGGTTGGTTGCCCGGTTAATTTACGGCCCGAGTAGACATGATTCCGAAGACGGACACACTCGTGATCCCGCCCTGGAATCGGTCACCGTTTTCCATGGGCGGAATACCGGTGAGCCAGATCAGAACGTATCGCCCCGTCACCGGTCGAGGCGCTCGAAGTTCGATTTGTGGGCCGGCGTCATCAATACTGACCAACCTGGTCCATAAATCTGGATCGGGCAAAATCTCATCGGATACCCGAACCTGTAGGTCGGTCCCGTAACCAACGAGGCCCAGCGAGACCCCGGTTACCGCTGCGGACTCACCGAGGTCCAGAATCAGGCCAACACCACTTTTTTTACCTAGGGTTGCGCTCTTATACGGCCTAGTGAACCAGGCGGTGACCGCATCACCGTCAACCGCGCGCGCCGCCCCCCCTTCCCTTTCGGTGCCTAGGACTCCGCTGGGTGGGCCGCCACGGGGGTCAAAGGATCTCGCGGAGTCAATAGAAACGGTGCCGGCCGTGTTAGCCACCTCGACTTCAACATATGGGGTGGCCGGGCTCGTCAAGATCTCGGTTACGTCGACCGTGTTCCCGCTGGAATCCACCTGTGGTGCTGCTGAGTAAGCACTGTTGAAAATCAGCAATCCTAATAATGAAATTGTGGCGACTGCAGCCGCAGCGATCACAACACCAATCGCACGCTTTGCAAGACTGGCAGGTGAGGTCCTTTGGGAAAGGCCGACAGGTGCTCGCACAGTCGTCGTGCTGAGTGGCGTGAGGTAGTCCCGTGCCGAAGCAATTGAGTTCGCAAAACCAAGTGAGTCTTGAATCCGGGTCACCCCGCGGGATTTACTCACGCCGATCACACTTCGACTAACAAGATCGTCGACAGCGCGCGGAATACTCGCTCTGACACTTGATGGCAACGGGATGTCTTTGCCGGCTTTGGGTGAGAAAGGTACGTGCACGCTCAATTCCGGGTCGGGATTTTTCTCTGAGGAATACACCGGGTAAGGCCACAGTCCGGTGGTAAAACAGTACAACAATGAACCTAATCCGTTGACGTCTTTAGCGATTGGTGAATCTTGCGTGGTTTCCAAATCGAAAAGTGGTCCAAAGAGAGCGTGGTCGACCGCAAGACCGCTTACTAGTACGTCAAAGCCTTCGGTAAGAAAGACACAACTTGGTCGCAAACGACCGTGTTCGAGATTGATCTTCAGACACGCATTCAGCGCCCACGCAACATTTGAAACTGAATCAAGGGAAAACTCGGCACCAAAAACTGATGTTTCTTTGTCCCTTAATGCCGCGTGTAGTGGTGTTCCGGTACACCATTCACTCATGATTGCGGTGTAAGCCGGATCGTCATCCGTTGTACCGATGTCCAGGATGTCGAGGACTCGCAGCAGTCGCCGATCATCGGCCATTGCAGCCGCTTGAGCAGCACCAAGCACCCTAGCTAAACGTTGATCATCGGTTCGCAGAAGCCGAATCGCAACATTACGATCCAGGATTTCATCGCGTCCGCGCCACAGCTGCACGTCAAACTGTCCCTTAAGGATGCCCACATGCTCACTAACAAGTTCCAACAGCGTGTAGCGATTGAATTTTGTTCCTGACCCGATCACGTCTTCACCCTAGGACTTAGTTTCTCGCGGATCACCCGGAAGGCGAGGGTCACTTCCGGAACACGAATAACCCAGGCTGCGAGCAGATAAGAAATAACACCGATAGCGACAACAATTATTAGCCGAATGAAAACCGTCATTTTGTCGGTCAGGTCGACGTCCGCACTTGAGCCAAAGAGCACGTTATTCAATTGAGTTTGAGTCATGATCATGGCGAAAACCGAGAAGAGTCCGGCAAGTCCCATTCGGGCGATGGACGCAATTGTGGTCCCTGATTGCAAACCACCAAGTTTGCGGGAGAGAACGATCCAAGCAATGACGAGCCCCACCCAGTAGGAAGCGCTGTAACAGGCGGCCATGAATGAAATTTGAGCACCGCCACCGTCAAATCTGCCAAAGAAGGGCAAAAGAATGGCAAGGAGAACCAGGGAGAAAATAACGGTAATGAAGAATGGGGTTTTGGTGTCCTCGAGCGCGTAGTAGCCGCGTAAGAGTACGTAGAACAGCGTGAACGGAATCATGCCGAGCATGAATATTGAGATTACTTGGCCCATGAGCTCCGCTTGGGCGGTTGTTGCAGCGCCAATTCCGAAAAGAAGAACCGCGATTGAAATTCCAACGACAAACAGAATTGCTGTGATGGGAATAATAAAAAATGAAACAAGTCGCATGGCGCCAGAGACGTCACGCCCCACCTGCGAGATTTTGCCTTCATGGGCAATGCGGCTCAGAGCCGGAAGAAGTGCGGTAACGATGGAAATGGTGATTACGCTGTGGGGAAGCATGAAAACTAGATGGGCTTTCTGGTAGGTGGTTAACCCGGCGGCCACATCACCTTGCAATGCCGCGTTGACATTCGCCTGGGTGGCGAGACGGGTAATCACTATGTAGGTCAATTGGTTGATCAAGACTAGGCCAATTGTCCAGGCTGCGAGTCTTCCGGCTTTACCCAAACCGTGTCCACGCCAATCAAAACGTGGCCGCCACATGTATCCGGCACGGACCAAAACAGGAACCAAAATTAATGCCTGGGCTACAACTCCCAAGGTTGTTCCCAAGCCGAGTAGCCATACCTGCCCCGAGGACAAGTTTCCTTCGGCTGATGCAGCTGTTCCTGCGAAGTAGATAAACAATAAAAAAGTTGTTATGGCAACAATATTGTTTGCAATTGGCGCAAACATTGGTGCACCGAATTTCGCACGAGTATTCAACACTTGGCTAAACATGGTGTAAATGCCATAGAAAAATATTTGCGGTAAACACAAACGAGTGAATGCAACGGCCAAATCAAATTCTTTTTGTGGGTAGTCACTGGGTGTGTACAGGGATACAATTTGCGGCGCCAACGCAATCGCAAGAATCGATAAGATAAAAAGAATGATTGCGGTGAGCGTGATGAGCCGATCGGCGTAAGCCCGCCCGTCGTCTGCGTCCTCTTGCATTTTGCGGACAAGTTGGGGGATAAAAACTGCGTTAAGCGCCCCACCGATCACCAAGATGTAAATCATGTTGGGCAGTGAATTTCCCAGTGAGAATGCGTCAGATACTAAGAAAAAACCTAATGCCGCCGTCATCGCCATGTCGCGCATGACGCCGGTTATCCGCGAAACGAGAGTACCCGTTGCCATGACAGTGCTCGGACCGAGTAACGCCCGTTCAGACATGTGGCTCATTCTTCTGTGAGTTTGAGCGGGAGCCGGTAGCGGCCTGGTGGACGCGCCGGGTGATTCCCACAACCACAAACGAAACGATGGCCAGGAATGCCGCGCCGATCACCCAAGCCGCGGCACGGGCGTACGCTGTTGATTCAAGTTCAATCCGAGCGGGTGAACCGAAGTCTTGACCGTCAGGGGTAAGTAATTGAACCCCGGCACTCAACGTTCGACCGCCAATAACCGTTGCTTTAATTTCAACACTAACTTTTTTACCCGGCTCAATTGTAATGTCGTAGAGGGGTTCACTTTCTAAACGAGCACGTGGAGTTCCGCGTAGTTGCACACCTACCGTGACCGAGCGATCAAGGTCGTTGGCAATTGTTACGGGAACTAAGCCGCTTTCACCGGAGAGCGTGATTGTTCCCTCAGAGAGTGCAAAAACCATATTGATTTTCTCTTGCAAACTAATGGAGATACTCGTGACGAGCTCTTCACCCGCGGCAGGTTCCAAGCGCCAGGCACTTGACTGTGCGCGCAGAATTGCTTCGGCGTATACATCGGTAACGCCACTGGGGTTATCCAACACTGCCGTGAACGAGGCGAGTTGCTCACTCACGCCCTGCACCTTCTGCACATAGGAAGAAGACAGCTCGGCGGCTTGTGCTTTGGGACCGTATCCACCACGTTTACGCGGGATCCCAGCGTTATTTTCAGTGAGTAGATCTGAAAGTGAGGCGGAGTTTAGCCAAGGAACGGTGCCCGTTGAGTCCAGTAATTCATTGAGTGAGTCAGGGGCCGGATCCCAATACACATCTTGAGGACCCGCAACGATCATGCGCGAAGGAGAGTCATCGGTAATGAGTTGGCTTAACACCGCCGTCTCGGCCAAGAATCTTTGACGCATCAGGATTTCATTTGATGTCGAAGATTGAGGCAGGCTAAGGGTGGCACTTAGGCCCTGATCGACCAGGACAGCGTTCATCCCACCATATGTTGTTCCCAAGACACCCAACCCGGTTGAAATCGTGTTGGCGTTTGACGGTGGCAACGCATCTCCCCGGAGGATCACGGTGCGAACTCCGCTAGATGCGAGTAGGTCACCCGTCCGTTTATTTAACCTTCCACCCGGCGCCCAATAGAGGGTGCCGTTGACGCTTTGTTGAAGCACGGTTGACGCGATGGATGCCGCCATGGTGGTTGAGCGAACCACATCGGAGTCCAGACCCGAACGGGTGACCGCACCGGCATCAATGTCGGCGTAGGGGGTAACACGAAGCGGGAGGCGATCACCCGCGGCCGAGTTTTCAGGTTGTAAAGCCGCACTGGAATCAAGGGCACGTCGCAGCCGGGCCAACCATTGACCTGCATCTTGGGATAGATCACCCACGGACGTTCCATCGCCATTACGAACTTGGTAGCCACCCGCGATGTCTTGGGCGATCTGAAGTAATTGTGGATCTGCAATCCAGCTAATTTTTATCGGGTTTTTGGCAGCGATATTGACAAGTGAATCCAGCCTCCCACCGGGTGCTAGCGAGCGCGGGATCCTTTCATTGAGCAACACACCGTTGGCTTCCTGAGCGGGATAGTCGGCCAGGGGCCACAACCACACCAGATTAATGGCGTTTGAGTCGCGGCCCATCCAGGGCAGAAACGTACGAACCCCACCTTGGCGGTCAATATTTCCGGCCCCACCCACCCCGAGAACTTCAACCATCAGGGTGTAGACGCCATCTCGCCCGAGGGGTAGGTCATTGACGGGGATCGCTATCTCAAAACTGGCTTCATCACCGGGCTGTAAAGCATCGCTGACGTCTACCTTGGTCTGGTTAAGGAAGTAATCAACCGGATCAATTTCCGGGTTAAGTTCTAGACCGGACACCTTGGTGATTTGGGCGCGCTCGGTAAGTGGGCTCGCCGCAATTCCGAGCCGGGCAGAGACCCGGTTCACCGTAGTCGAAGATGTATTGAGTAGTTTCCCTGAAATTCGTAGGGTGTCATTCGGCCGCGGAGCGAGCGGGGTGAGTCGGTCAATCACCACCGCGACGACCGACCCCGCAGGGTCCGCCGCCGCCGGGGTCGCCCCGAGACCGATTAATCCAAGACTGGAAACAAGAAATGGGATAACGAAGAGTAAGCGGTGCCACGGCGGGATCCGCTCGCCCAAAAACACCATGTAGCGAGGATAAAGGCACCGGGTGAGTAGCCTTAGTTGCCGTGTCTATTTCCCTTCAGCGTCAAGCACTCGTGAGCCTGGCCCCTATCACCGGTTTACTCGATGAACTGGGCAGCATTTTTCGTACTGCTGGCTTCGAAATCGCCTTGGTCGGCGGCCCAGTTCGGGACGCATTTCTGGGGCGAACCTCCCCGCTAGCCGATCTTGACTTCACGACAAGTGCTCACCCCGCGGAGATAAAGCAACTGCTGGGTGACTGGGCCGACAACACCTGGGATACCGGGATCGCATTCGGCACCATCAGCGCCAGCAAGGGCGACCGCCAGATTGAGATCACGACGTACCGCAGTGAGAATTACAACGCGGATTCACGTAAGCCAGATGTTGAGTTCGGAACCGAGTTGGCCGCCGATCTTGGCCGCCGTGATTTCACGGTCAACGCAATGGCGCTTAAGCTCCCAACATTGGAGTTCGTCGATTTATTTGATGGCTTAAAAGACCTCGAAGAAAAAGTTTTGAAGACTCCATGTACCGCAACCCAATCGTTTTCCGATGATCCCCTGCGCATGATGCGGGCAGCGCGTTTCTCCTCACAACTACAGTTTTCAATAGCGGCGGATGTCACCGAGGCGATGCGTGAAATGGCGTTGCGGCTCAAGATTGTTTCGGCCGAGCGAATCCGCGAGGAACTGATCAAGATAATCATGTCCGAGCATCCACGTGTTGGCCTGACGGTTTTAGTGGAAACTGGATTGGCGGAATTTGTTCTCCCCGAATTACCCTTACTGCAACTAGAGGCAGATGAACACCACCACCACAAAGATGTGTACGAACACACTCTTAAAGTTCTGGAACAGGTGATTGAGTTAGAAAGCAGTCACGAACCACAACTCCCCAATGACCTGATTCTCCGGCTCGCAGCACTACTTCACGACATCGGTAAACCAAAAACTCGAAAATTTGAGCCAGATGGCAAAGTCTCGTTTCATCACCACGAAGTTGTCGGTGCACGAATGAGCGCAAAGCGAATGAAGGCCCTGCGGTTTAGTAATGAACAAATCGATGAAGTGTCAACGCTGGTGGAGTTGCATTTGCGCTTTCATGGCTATGGAACCGGCGAGTGGAGTGACTCTGCCGTTCGCCGATACGTCCGCGATGCGGGACCAATGTTGCTTCGACTCCACAAGCTCACACGCGCTGACTCAACGACTCGCAATAAACGCAAAGCGGCAGAATTGCAAGACGCCTACGACAGTCTGGAAGCACGGATTGAAAAATTGCAGGAACAAGAAGAACTTGATGCGATGCGACCAGACCTTGATGGATCCCAGATCATGGAGATTCTAGGAATTGGACCAAGCCGTGAGGTTGGTGATGCGTATAAATTCCTGATGGAACTTAGGCTTGATCAAGGACCTCAATCACCTCAGTCTGCGGAACAACAATTACGTCAATGGTGGTCCGAGCGTGGATAAGAATCTCTAATCCCGTCCAAATTCCAGCCATGAGCAGCGTGATGAGCGTTCCGCTCACACTCCCAAGATAGGTCCCACTCAGAAGTATGAGTAGCCACAGCGACACCACCACCCAGCGAATAATTGGTGCATACGGTTCCAACGTAACGCCGGTGTTTAACCCGGTGCGATCCGCGATGTCAGTGATTCCACGGTTGAAGTGACCGCGGACGTGGTGCGCGGAGTCGGTGCGACCGGCGAGCCAGCCACCAATAATCACAATGACACCAAGGATGGCGAGAGCGTGCAGACCAGCGAGGAGATAAGCCAAGAAACTCTGATAAACAACGGCGGCGGACGCTTCAAAAATACTACCGGCGAATTGATTACTAACGGCTTCTTCCCCAATCACCGTTGCGGAATACAACGCGAGGACGGAAGCAATAATTATGATGCCAACGGCCACGGTTGTTCGCGCCCTACGTCGTGCTAACAAGATTGCCAGAATGAACATTGCCGCGATGAGGACCATAATCCAACTGAGAAACGGCGCGGAAAAAGCGTAGAAGGTTCTCGCCTGGGTGAGCGCGGGGACGCTCATCAACACAAATTGCTTATCCGTTGTTGGAACGGTGATGTTGGCTGCGAAGGAAATACCACCTTCGACTAATTTTTCCTGCGCAAGGTCGATCAATGAGTCGAGGTTGAGAACGACGTCATTACCCTGAAGTTCAATGGGGCCACTTGGCTCATCTTTCAAAAGTGCAATGAATCCTTTTTGGGCTGCTTTATTGAGTTCCAACCAGGCCCGCGTAAACGCGTCAGAGGCAACGAAAGTGTCGACAGCTTGTCCAATTAAACCGTTGATCCCGGTGGCAATTGGCCCGGCGAGGCGATCGGTTACCGCACTTCCGGGCAAGATCCCGCCAAGGAAATCACCGACGATCGATTCGGTGTC
>JBDNFV010000343.1:0-2041 GCA_041689635.1 Candidatus Nanopelagicales bacterium
GATAACGATGGTCATCCGGGATACGTCGGGTACCTCAGTTGGCCCTACAGCAAGGGATTCAATGTTGAAACCTCTGCGTGCAAATAAAATAGCTACCCGTGCCAAAACACCCGGTTGATCTTGTACGAGTACCGAAAGTGTGCGCCGAGTCATCAGTCGTCACTCCCCCATTCAGGTGCTATCGAACGCGCGTACAAGATCTCGTCATTCCCTGTTCCAGCGGCGACCATGGGCCACACCATGGCATCACGGTGGACTACGAAGTCGATCACTACTGGAGCATCGGTGAGGCCTAACGCTTTTTCAATGATTGAGTCCACTGATTCAGGATCCTCGCACTGTAGTCCATAAGCGCCATAGGCTTCAGCCAACTTGACGAAATCTGGGAATCGGTGCGAGTCCAAATCCGTATTGGAGTAACGCTCATTGTAGAAAAGGGTCTGCCACTGACGAACCATGCCAAGACTCGAGTTATTAATGAGCGCGACCTTAATCGGGATGTCGTTGATCGTACAGGTGGCCAGTTCTTGGTTTGTCATTTGGAAGCATCCATCACCATCAATTGCCCAAACGGTTTTGTCCGGGCATCCCACTTTTGCACCCATCGCAGCCGGGACCGAATAACCCATGGTTCCCGCGCCGCCTGAGTTCAACCACGTTCCCGGATATTCGTAACCGATAAATTGTGCGGCCCACATTTGATGCTGGCCAACGCCCGCCGCGTAAATCGACTCGGGGCCGGAAATTTTTCCCAGCCGTTCGATGACGTATTGGGGGGACAGGCTTCCGTCGGTGGGCAAATCGTAACCCAACGGATAGGTCTCACGTAGCCGGTTGAGCTCGGTCCACCACCCTGCATAGTCGCCGACATTGCCTAACTCAATTTCAGCCCTGATCGCCGCAATCAGCTCCGGGATAACCTCGGCCACGTCGCCAACAATGGGAATATCAGCCTCACGATTCTTGCCAATCTCGGCCGGATCAATGTCTGCGTGAATCACTGCTGCATTCGGCGCAAATGAGGAGAGTTTTCCAGTGACTCGGTCGTCGAAACGGGCTCCTAGGGTGATAAGGAGATCGGCTTTTTGCAATGCGCCAACGGCTGCAACCGTTCCGTGCATTCCGGGCATACCCAGATGCTGGGTATGGGAATCAGGGAATGCCCCGCGCGCCATCAAGGTCGTGACAACCGGAATCCCGGTTAATTCGGCCAACGTGCGCAGAGATGCCGACGCATTTCCCCGAATTACCCCCCCACCGACATAAAGAACTGGTTGCCGACTCGACAAAATCAATTTGGCGGCTTCGCGGATTTGCTTTGAATGGGGTCTGATTCGTGGATTGTAACCGGGGAGATCCACCGATTCCGGCCAATTGAAAACCGTCTGCGCTTGCAATGCGTCTTTGGCGATGTCAACGAGAACCGGTCCCGGCCGACCTGTTGATGCCAAATGGAATGCTTCGGCAATAGCACGTGAAATCTCGGCCGGATCAGTGATCAGGAAGCTGTGCTTAGTGATCGGCATGGTGATGCCTCGAATATCGGCCTCTTGAAATGCATCGGTACCGATTGACGCGCTCGGCACCTGTCCCGTGATAGCAACCATGGGTACCGAATCCATGTAAGCGTCAGCGATGGGTGTGACCAAGTTTGTCGCGCCCGGGCCACTTGTTGCCATGCAAACACCGACTCGACCAGTTGCGCTGGCGTAACCTTCCGCTGCGTGACCTGCACCCTGTTCATGTCGAACCAAAATGTGCCGGATCTTGGTTGAGTCCATGAGCGGGTCGTAGGCCGGCAGGATAGCTCCACCCGGAATGCCAAAGATAACCTCGACGCCAGCGGCCTCCAATGAAGCAATCAAACTCTGCGCGCCGGTCATCTGGCTCGTCGGGAATTTTGCGTCAGGTGAGTTAACCATGATTGCTGGGCTTCCTTTCTGTTCGGTAATAAAAAACCCCCCGACCCGTGAGGGCTTGCGGGGGGCTGCGCACGGGGACTGGCTCCTGCTTAGCCCGTGCGCGAAATAACTACGAGTGC
>JBDNFV010000344.1:0-8631 GCA_041689635.1 Candidatus Nanopelagicales bacterium
AGGCGCCGAGGTAATCAAGGGATCGGGTGAAAAGGGTGGCAGTCCGTGAGCGCTCTGCAGCGTCCACCGGTGTAATGCTCGGCGTTGCTGGTTACCTGTTCTGGGGAATGTTCCCCCTCTACTTCGTACTCCTTGACTCCGTTGCACCCATAGAAGTCGTTGCTCACCGGGTTATTTGGTCACTGATCGTCGTCGTACTGATCCTCCTGGTTGGCAAGCAATGGCGTCGCTTCACGGCAGCATTTACCCGTCGAAATATCATAATTTTGGGTTCGGCTGCAATTTTCCTTTCCATCAATTGGCTGGTTTACGTGTACGCGGTTGACTCCGATCAGGTCATCCAGGCATCACTCGGATACTTCATTAATCCACTCATCTCGGTGGCGATCGGGGTGATAATTCTTAAAGAGCGGCTTCGCATAACCCAATGGGTTGCCGTGGTGATTGCGGTTGTTGCGGTCGTTGTATTGACAATCACCTCGGGTTCGGTGCCGTGGATTGCCTTAAGCCTTGCAATCTCATTCGCCACCTACGGCCTACTCAAGAAATTTGCAAATCTAGCCTCACTCCACAGTCTCGGTATTGAAACGGTAGTTCTGTTCCCACTTGCTTTGATAATTCTTGGCGTTGCCGTGGCAAACGGTAACGAGTCCTTCGTCCTTGAGGGACCCACAATCACGTTCCTGTTGATCATGTTGGGTCCGGTGACCGCCATTCCCCTGCTCGCCTTCGGTGGAGCTTCAACTCGCATTCCCCTTTCCACCCTTGGTGTATTGCAATACATTACTCCGATCGGGCAATTCCTTCTGGGCGTATTCGTATTCCGGGAAGCCATGAGCACAGGGCGTTGGGTTGGTTTTGCCCTCGTGTGGATATCACTCGTTGTGTTTACCGTGGATATGTATCGACACACCTTAACCCGCAGGCGTCAATTAGAAGAAACTCTGCTCGAGCCTTAGCCAGAGCGCGAAACTACGTAATCACACAGGGCAATCAGGGTTTCCTTCGCGGCAATATCAGGTAATGGCTCCAAGGTTCTTCTGGCTTCGTCCGCCCAGCGCAAAGCCTCGAGGCGGGCTTCGTGCAGGCTTGGGTGATTACGCAGGAGTTCAAGGGCTAACGCATGTTCCCGTTGATCGGGCAGCGGCCGAGCCAGTAACTCGCGCAATTGGGCGTCTTCCGGGGTTGTCTGGGTGAGCGCGATCAGCCCCGCCAGGGTTGGTACCCCTTCGCGTAAATCGGTTCCAGGCGTCTTGCCGGACTGCTGCGCGTCAGAGGTAATGTCCACGATGTCGTCGGCCAATTGGAATGCAACACCAATGTGCTCACCAAAATTGGTGAGGGTGTCGATAACCTGCTGATTACAGCCGCTGAGCATGGCGCCGAAACGCCCCGATGTGGCAATAAGTGAGCCAGTTTTTTCCGACAAAACTGAAATATGATGTTTTACCGGATCGTCCCCGTCCAGTGGACCCACGGTCTCCTTGATCTGTCCGGTGCAAAGCCGCTCAAAAGTCTCGGCCTGAATTCGGACGGCGTCGGGCCCCAGATTGGCCAGGATTTGCGAGGCTCGAGCGAAGAGGAAATCACCGGTCAAAATCGCAACGGTGTTATCCCAGCGGGCATTAGCGCTGGTGGCGCCGCGTCTCATCGTGGCTTCATCCATGACGTCGTCGTGATAGAGCGTGGCCAAATGGGTGAGTTCAACAACAACCGCCGCTGGAATTACCTCGGGCAATTGTGAATCGCCGAATTCGGCGGCAAGGAGCACCAAAAGCGGGCGAAAACGTTTACCACCGGCAACTACCAGGTGTCGGGAAGTTTCGGATACGAATGGATACTCACTGCGAGTGGACTCAAGGAGGGCGTGCTCGACCTGTTCAAGTTTGGAACTAATGTGCCGTTCAAATACCGGATCGCTCGCTTCAAAAATCCGGTTCATGATCCTACGGTACTACCTGATGAAGATTCCGGCATTGGTCAATAATTCGATCATGGGCTGCGGGATTATCCCCAGCACCAACGTCGCCGTGACCGTTGCCGCAACCGTGATCGTGGTGAAAGTCGAGGGGACAGCGACCGAGGCGGTGTTTTCATTGGGTTCGGAGAAGAACATGACCACGATTACCCGGACGTAGAAGAAAGCGGCAATGATGCTGGCAACGACGGCCGCGATTACCAGCCACGTATCGCCTTCGGCAATCCCCGCGGCAAAGACACTGAACTTGATAACGAAACCGCTGGTGAGTGGGATGCCCGCAAGTGAGAGCATAAAGATTGCCATGACGGCGCCCAAGATCGGCGACTTCTTACCAAGACCAGCCCACTTGGATAAATGCGTCGCCTCACCTGAGGCGTCGCGAACCATGGAGATAACTGCCAGGGTGCCGACCGTTACCAGACCATAGGCAATCAAATAGAACATAACGGCCCCAATACCGACCGGGCTCGCCGCAACAACACCGACCAAAATGAAACCGCTTTGGGCAATGGCCGAGTAGGCCAGCATGCGCTTGATATCACTTTGGGTGATCGCGATCAGCGAGCCAATAATCATGCTTAAAATCGAGACGACCCACAGGATTATGGTCCAGTCCCACTCAATGCCAGCAAATGCGACGTAAAGCAAGCGCATCATGGCGCCGAATGCAGCAACTTTGACCGTCGCACCCATAAACGCGGTTATCGGTGAGGGTGCGCCTTGGTAGACGTCGGGCGTCCATTGGTGAAATGGCACCGCACCCACTTTGAACAGCAACCCGACGAGCAGCATTGCCATACCGATCACGATCAACAGTGTTTCGCCAGTGGTTGCGGAAAGCGCGTCGTGGATTGCCGGTAGCGAAATCGAACCCGCAAAACCGTAGACCAAACCGGCCCCGAAAATAAAGAAGGCCGACGAGAATGCGCCCAGCACGAAGTACTTCAGTGCCGCCTCTTGGGAGAGCAACCGACGACGGCGAGCCATTCCGACCATGAGATAGAGCGGAAGTGACATGACTTCAAGGGCCACGAACATGAACAACAAATCGTTGGCGACGACGAATGCCAGCATGCCCAGCACCGCAAAGAGGAACAGTGTCCAGATTTCAGTTTGGAAGTAGCCGCGTGCAGAGAACTCGCGTTCGTCAACCGAACCTGGCAAGGCCGATGCACTTGGCGCGAATGCATCTCCCAGGCTGTCGAGGGACCGCTCTGCGATCAGGAATGCGCTGAGCAACGAGAGAATCAGGATCGTGCCCATCAGGACAATGGCCGGGCCGTCGATTGCGACTGCTCCACCACCCGTGATCGTTCGAATGTCGCGGTTAATTACCAGAACGACGAAAGCGCCAATCAGCGACAGGAAAGTGAGCATCATTTGGACAAGACGACGGGCGCTGCGCGGCAGGAACGTTTCGGTCAAGACCGATAGCAACGCCGCTATCGCGACAATAAGAATGGGTGAAATTGCGACGAAATCAATCGCGGGCGCTGTAAATGTATTCACTCCGAGCCCCCTTCATCCGATGCTGGGACACCCAAGATCGGGAAGGTGACTCCCGGGTCACTTACGCCAACGGTGGTCATGAGTCGATCAACAGCGGGGTTAATCACATTAAGTAGTGGTGCTGGGAAAAAACCGAGCACGATGATCAGGGCGGCAATGGGTGCAAGGGCCGTGACCTCCCGACCGTTGAGATCGGACATGCCTTCACAATCGGGATTCAAGGGTCCGGTCATGCTCTTCTGGTATACCCGCAGGACGTAAGCCGCGGTGATCACAATGCCCACGGTGGCCACAGCGCCAACCCACATGTATTGCTGGAATGCACCCAGTAACACGAGGAACTCGCCGATGAAGGACACCATGCCCGGCAAGGCCAAACTTGACAGCGCTGCGATCAAGAAGAAACCAGCAAGAACCGGGGCTACTTTGTTGACACCGCCGAATGAGGAGAGTTGGGCTGAACCACCACGACGGGACATCAGGTAACCCGCGGCAATAAACAAGCCGGCTGTGCTCAAGCCGTGGGCGACCATGTAGATCACCGAACCGGTTTGGCCAGCCGAAGTGAAGACAAAAATACCGAGGGCAATAAAGCCAAAGTGAGACATCGAGGAATAGGCAAAGAGCCGGCGCAGATCAGTTTGTTTGAGGGCCACGAAAGCTCCATAGAAGATTCCGATTAAGGCAATTGCGATCACGGCCGGTGCATAGAAGGTACTAGCAGCCGGGAATATTTCAAGACAGTATCGAATCATGCCGAACGTGCCAACCTTGTCCAACACCCCGATGAGGAGAACTGATGTTCCAGGTTGCGCCTCTTTCGCGGCGTCGGGCAACCACGTGTGAAATGGCCACAGTGGCGCTTTGATCGCGAAAGCGAAAAAGAACCCGAGGAACAGCAACTTTTGCATGTCAGGGTCAATGTCAAGTCCGACCAGTGTGGTGAAGTCAAACGTTCCGGTCCCGGTCATCTGCGCTGAGACAACGTACAGTCCGATGAGGGATGCCAACATGAATAGTCCACCAACAAGGCTGTAGATCAGGAACTTAACGGCGGCGTAGGACCGCTGGGGGCCGCCGTAGCGACCGATCATGAAATAAACCGGGATGAGCATGGCTTCAAAAAAAACGTAGAACAAGAAAACGTCCGTTGCGGCAAAGACCCCGATCATGAGCGATTCGAGTACCAGGATTAGCGCGAAGTAACCCTTCACGCTTCCTTGGGATTCACGTGCTTCATCCCATCCGCCCACAATGACAACGGGTACCAACGTTGTCGCAAGAGCAATCAAAACCAGCGCGATTCCGTCAACACCGAATGAAAAGTTAATGCCGAAAGCGGGAATCCACGCATAGCTTTCACTGAACTGGAAAACTTCCCGCGAATTCGCATCAAAATTGAGCGCCATGGCTATTACGGTGCCAAGGGTCGCCAATGAGAAAGCCAACGCGACGCTCTTTGCAAGTTTCGCATTGTGCTTGGGGAGCAAAATTACGACCAGACTACCCACCAGTGGGAGCAGGGCAATTGTGGTTAACCACGGATAGGTACTCACTAAATCCTCACCAATACGAGAGCCAGAAGGACCAAGACGGCTCCACCCACCATGGACAATGCATATGACCGAATAAAGCCAGACTGCGTGCGCCGCATACGGCCGGACAATCCGCCGACGATCGCGGCTGAACCATTCACGCAACCATCCACAATGCTGGAGTCAAACCACACCAATGCCCGGGCGGCGTAGTTCGTCGGTGCAACGACAAGAGCGTGGTTAACGGCATCGCCGTAAAGATCCTTGCGTGCAGCGCGGGTGAGCCAATTGCCCTGCGGTGCATCAATGGGTACCTCGCGCCGGGCGTAACTGATCCAGCCAATGATCGCGCCGACAATAACCACGGTCAACGTAATGCCGATGTACGCGCTCGTCGGCAATGGCGTTGGTTGACTTTCATAGCCCACCACCGGTTCTAACCAGCTTTCAATATCTCCCCAGAAGAGCAATGCCATCCCCATAAAGGTTGAGCCGAGTGCCAAAATGACGAGTGGAATGGTCATGACCGCTGGTGACTCGTGCGGGTGAACATCGGTCTCCCAACGCTTCTTGCCGAAAAAAGTCATGGCGATCATCCGGGTCATGTAGAAGCCGGTGATTCCGGCGGCAAGGACGGTAGCCCCACCAATAAACCAACCGCGCTCAAAAGCCGCGTGAACGATTTCGTCTTTCGACCAGAATCCAGAGAACGGTGGAATACCAATAATCGCCAGGTAGCCGGCCATGAAGGTGATGAAGGTGACCACCATGACCGAACGCAATGCACCGTAACGCCGCATGTTTACGTTGTCATTCATCCCGTGCATCACCGAACCGGCACCAAGGAACAGCCCTGCCTTGAAAACACCGTGGGTGAGCAGGTGAAAGATTGCGAAGACGTAACCGATGGGACCAAGTCCAACCGCAAGCATCATGTAACCGATCTGGCTCATGGTGGATCCGGCTAAAGCTTTTTTAATATCGTCTTTTGCCGATCCAATAATTGCGCCCATGAAAATCGTGATCAGAGCGACCACGATCACCGCCATTGCCGCCCATTCGGCATTGTTGTAAATCACGTTACTTCTAGCGATCAAGTAAACACCGGCGGTCACCATGGTGGCCGCGTGAATGAGAGCGGAAACCGGTGTTGGGCCTTCCATGGCATCGAGTAACCACGCCTGCAGTGGGAACTGGGCGGACTTTCCAGCCGCTGCTAGTAGCAGGAGTAGACCAATGGCCGTCAGGGTCCCTTCACTCGCCTGGGTCGCCGAACCAAAAACGTCGGAGAAAGCGACCGAACCGAAGGTAACGAACATCAGCATGATGGCCAGGCTTAAGCCGACGTCACCGATTCGGTTAATGATGAATGCTTTTTTAGCGGCCGCTGCGGCTGAGGGCTTATGTTGCCAGAAACCAATGAGAAGATAACTCGCCAAACCAACGCCTTCCCAACCAACGTAGAGCAGCAGGTAGTTATTCGCCATCACGAGTAGCAACATTGCTGCAACGAAAAGATTGAGATAGCCGAAAAATTTACGCTTGTCAGGGTCATGCGACATGTAGCCGAGCGAATAGATGTGGATCAGCGAACCGACAATTGTGATGAGCAGAATGAAAACCATGGAGAGCTGATCGAGTTGAAAAGCAAGATCAACGGTGAAGCTGCCGACAAAAACCCATTGATACGCGACCTGGGTAATGGTTCGTTCCTCGGCTGGCAGTCCCATCATTTGGATCAAAAGCAGGACACCAAGAATGGCTGAGGCGCACACGGTGAGTACACCCAGGTAGGGGCCCCACGAATTGGAACGTCGACCCGTGAGCAGCAAAATCGCTGCACCCGCCAAGGGCAACGCAATGAGAAGCCACATAAGGGAGAAAAGCCCCTCCGCTGGCATAACGGTCACGTTTGGTCCTATTCCTTGGCTTTAAATGGTCAGATAATTTTTTGCTAGTACTTCAAAAGATTCGGCTCATCAATTGATGCTGACTGCCTCGTGCGAAAAACTTGAACGATGATCGCGAGCCCGACGACAACTTCGGCTGCGGCCACCACCATGACAAAGAATGCGACGCTTTGACCGTCGAGATTTCCGTTCATGCGGGAAAAAGCAACGAATACCAAATTCGCCGCATTCAGCATTAACTCGACGGACATAAACACAATAATCGCGTTGCGGCGTACCAGAACCCCGATCGCCCCGATACTGAAAAGTAAGGTGGCGAGGTAAATGTAGTACATGGGATCCATTAGTTCTGGTCCTCGCCCTCAACCAGTTCGACAACGGTTGATACGACCCTGTGGTCAATCAATAGCGAGTCATCACGCGAACGAACGGGGGCTGGAACACTCTCAAGCGACAGTGAGCCATCCGGCAAGATCGCTGGGGTATTTACCGCATTATGCCGTGCGTAAACGCCGGAGTTGGGTTTGTTACCCGGGTGACCCGCCCCCACCATAAATCGGGCAACGGAGAGTTCCTTCTGGGTGGCTTTAGGTTTCCACGCTTCGCGGTGAGTCAGAATGACCGCACCCAAGCCAGCGGTGATCAGTAATGCTGCTGTTGTCTGAAAGGCAAAAAGAAAGTCGCTGAAAATCAAATTTGCAATACCTTCTACGTTGCCGCCAAACTCGTCATTTGCCGCATTGAGCCCAATGTCCTGTCGTCCGTTCACCGAACTTCCAATACCGCCAATCAGCAGGATGGCGAGTGCCACCCCGAACAAAATACCAAAAAGTCGCTGACCGCGAATTGTCTCAATCAATGAATCCGATGAGTCAACGCCGACCACCATCAGGACGAACAGGAACAACATCATGACAGCACCCGTATAAACGATGATTTGGACCATTCCAAGAAATGGGGCAGAGTTCGCAACATAAAGAATTGCAAGGTTGATCATGACCATCGCAATAAACAGGGCCGAATGCACCGCCTTGCGCGACAGAACCATTCCGAGTGCGCCGACAACCGATAAACCACCGCAAATTATGAAAACGACGAGTTCGCCATCAATGCTCACGCAGGTCCGCCTTGCTCAGTGTTCGCCGGCTCATTGGCGGAAGATGTCCGTTGCTCGGGGACTGATCCAGTGATTTTATTCGAGTAATAATCACTGTCGGACGTTCCCGGCACCATTTCATGTGGTGGGGCGAGCATTCCTGGAAGCATCGGGCCAAGAAGATCTTGCTTTTCATAAATTAAATCAGCCCGGTTGGTGTCGGCCAACTCAAATTCGTTGGTCATGGTGAGTGCACGGGTTGGACAGGCCTCGATGCACAGCCCGCAAAAAATACATCGGGTGTAATTGATTTGATAGACCCGGCCGTAACGCTCACCTGGTGAAAAGCGTTCTTCGGCGGTGTTGTCAGCTCCTTGAACAAAAATTGCATCTGCCGGGCAAGCCCACGCGCAGAGTTCACAACCGATGCATTTTTCGAGTCCGTCTGCCCAACGATTGAGTTGATGGCGGCCATGAAAGCGGGGTTTGGGCGGATACTTACTGGCATCCTCTGGGTACTGCTCGGTCACAACCTTTTTAAAGATGGTTCTAAAGGTCACTCCAAACCCGCGAACCGCGGTTGGCAACTCAGGCATGAGG
>JBDNFV010000345.1:0-1787 GCA_041689635.1 Candidatus Nanopelagicales bacterium
CTCAACGACCTTGCTGCTTTAAGTGCTCGCGGCGAACGCTGGTCCATGATCACGGCCTACGACTACATGAGTGCGGGTATTTTTGAGGAAGCCGGTGCCCACGCTCTTCTCGTTGGAGACTCAGCCGCCATGGTCGTTTACGGCTACGACTCAACCATCCCGGTGACCGTTGACGAACTTATGCCGCTGGTACGAGCGGTTGTTCGCGGCTCCCGTAAACCGGTCGTCATCGCAGACCTCCCCTTCGGCAGCTACCAAGCCAGTATCGCCCAAGCCATGGAAACCTCAGCCGCATTTATGAAAGATGGCGGCGCCCAAGCCGTGAAACTCGAAGGCGGCGCTCCGATCCTGCCTCAAGTGGAAGCACTTTCCAGTGCCGGAATTCCGGTCATTGGACACCTGGGACTGACTCCCCAATCTGTTCACTCACTCGGTGGCTATCGAGTTCAAGGCAGAGGGGAGGCTGGCGAGATCCTGTTCCGCGATGCAAAAGCATTGGCATCCGCTGGCGCCAAAGCCATCGTTCTGGAAGCAATTCCAGCTGAATTGGCCGCTCGAGTTACCGACATGCTGGACATTCCAACCGTCGGCATCGGCGCAGGTAATGCAACAAATGCGCAAGTCATCGTCTGGCAGGATTTACTAGGAATCGGTGCCGGCGAACCACCTAAGTTTGTCCGCCAATACGCGCACCTACGCGCACCCATGCGAGCAGCGGTGGAACATTGGATCGCTGATGTTTCAAGTGGTGCATTTCCAGGGCCCGAAAACACGTACCAATAAAAACCTGGATACTAAATATCGGTTATTTGAACTCCAGCATGCCCCTTGTAGCGTCGGTTCATCGAAATTAAATTCGCGGTGAATGCTTCCACCTGCCCGGCATTTCGCAGCCGACCGGCGTAGACGCCCCGCATCTCGCCCAGAGTGTTTGCGAGTGCGCATACCAGATCGGTTGCTTCTCGGTCGTCACCTAAAACCAGAACATCGCCGTGGAGTTGCGGCCCATCGGTATCGAGCAATAACTTTGCTGAGATGTGATGAAAGGCAGCAACAACCTGCGCATCCGGCAAAATTAATTGGGCTTGCTGAGCCGCCGAACCGTCCTCTACGGCGAGTGAAAAGGCGCCCTGTTTGTCAAATCCCAACGGATTGACACAATCGATGACGACTTTGCCAGCGAGTTGATTTACTAATGATTCCAACAGTTCCTTGTGTCCATCCCAGGGTACGGCGACAATGATGACATCGCTAGCAAGTGCGGTGTCTGCATTTGTCATGCCCGTGACGCCGTGACCGATCTGCATAGCGATTTCAGTCGCCTTCTCGGACGTGCGAGAACCAATAATTACTGCAAGACCTGCTTGCGCGAACCGCGTTGCAAGCCCGCGTCCTTGTTCACCGGTACCACCAAGAACACCGATTACTTTCTGTGAAATGTCGATGGCAACTTCTTCTGCAATGGATGAATCATTTTGTGTCATGAAACTAATGTTGCCAGAGACTCGTTATGTGCGCGCATGCGCATCAAATCCATGTATTATTTTAACGACACGCCTGTGGCAAAGGACGCCGATATCTTTGTATTTTTGCGTTTGCTCTGTCACAGTTGAGTCTTACGTTCCCTGTAAATCGCAGGGATCACTCCACACGGGAGGCATCGTGGCGGTAGCAAAGAAAACTGTACGCAAGAAAGTTGTCAAAAAAGCAGCACCACGCAAGGCAGTAGCAAAGAAAGCAGCACCACGCAAGGCCGCTGCAAAGAAAGCAGCACCACGCAAGGCCGC
>JBDNFV010000346.1:0-3882 GCA_041689635.1 Candidatus Nanopelagicales bacterium
AGTCGTGGGTGTGCCTCAAACCAACAATTGACTCACGGTCCATCCGACCCAGGCACAGAGGATGGGGATTCCGACAGCGAGCACCACGATGAATCCCAGCCGGATGAGATGAGTCGACACAGTCGGCCCATCCTCGGAGCGTTCACGTGAATACATGTCGAGGGCGAGTGCCCAGCCGGAGAAGGTTGTGAAAGTACCGGCTAATCCGGTGATGAAAAATAATCGCAGGTTGCCGGAAAAGGCGCCAAGGCTGAACCCGGCCAACAGTGAGCCGAGTGAGTTGACGATCAATAAGGTCGTCAAAGCGCTCCGCTTTCGGCTGGCATATTGCTCGATTAACGCCCGCAATGGGGCGCCAATAAATGCTCCCAGTGAAATCACCAAAATCGTGATCATGGCTTGACCACTTTTTGCGCTAGGGCAACCCCAAGCTTGACCGCGGTGAGTCCAGCACCGACGGTCACAATGAGGTAGGTCAAAATTATTAACCACATTCCTTGGTCAATGAGGTCAACAACTTCTAGCGCTAGGGCTGAAAATGTGGTGAAACCACCGAGAAATCCGGTAATTAAAAACGGGCGCCGGTAGTCGCCGCTCCCTGAGATCAAGGCAACGGCGAGGATTCCAATCAACAACGCACCAACCACATTCACGGTCAACGTCGCCCACGGAAAGCCGGCGCTTTGATCATTGAATTGAATTGGACCGCTACCAAAAAGGTGGGAAACACCAGCTCGACTCAGTGCACCAAGCGCGCCACCCACGCCAATGACCGCAAGTCGGTTGGCTTCGCGCATGGCTGCAACCCTATGGCGGAACTGCCCTGCAGTGGCCACGACAACCGGGGTTAGTGCAGAATTAGGCCTTCGCCACGGTGAGTTCCAACTTCCCGGCTGATCGAACAACTGGAGGATTGCGTGCCCACGTACGAGTATTTATGCACCGAGTGCAATACGAATCACGACATTGTCCAATCAATGGCGGATCCAACTTTGACCACCTGCCCCGACTGCGGCAAGGAGACTCTTCGCAAGCAATTCACCGGTGTCGGCGTCATGTTCAAAGGCTCCGGCTTTTACCGCACCGACTCACGGGCCGCCGAAAGTTCAACTCCCGCCAACACCGCGAAATCGGATTCTGCGACAGCTTCACCTGCAACTACTTCTGCGCCATCAACCTCTTCAAGCCCCGCCGCCAAGCCCGCGGCCGAAAAGTCTGCCCCGAAAAAGTCTGAATCGAGCTCTGGATCAGCCAGCAAGTCGTAACGCCTGTGGATAGACATTGGACGTAACCTGTTTTCGCCCTTAGATTCGCAGCATGCAAGGAAATCCACTGCTTCGTATTCGAACGCAATTCAACCGACACCGCCGGATCTTGGGTTCGATTTCGGCAGCACTCGCTGTTCTCCTCATTTTTGGTTCAATGTCCGCGCCGGCTCCCGCCAGCGGACCGGACGAAATCGTCGCTGGATTAGTCGAAGGCTTCGTTGCGGTTCCGGTGACATTGCGGTCGGCCGCAATTGCCAGCGCTGTTCGGGTTGGAGACAACATTGATTTAGTGGTTCCCAGCGAAAACGGAACACCGCGGGTCATCGCAACCAATGCTGCGGTGCTGGATTTACCGAATGCCTCCGGTTTTGGATCGCCGACGTCAACGGTAATTTTAGTGAGTGTTGAGAAATGGCAGAGCGTAGCGCTAGCAGCGGAAGACTCCGATGCCATCTCACTGGTTATCAATTCACGCTAAAGGTTCCGGGCTGGCCTTCACACTCCATGATGCGGTGGGACATTGTCTAAAAATTCGCGGTCACGTTGATCAAACTTTTTCACCCCGGCGACCGCCGATTCCCTCACCTCAGCAATATTTGATCCCGCGGCAATCAGTATTTCCGCCACTTTATTTCCAACTGCCCGAACCCCGACGCGCGAGTTCAATGAAGAAACATCAATTTCGATCCCCGAGTCTGTCTGCTTCACCGGGATTTCCGAAAGACTTTGGGTGATGTCTTCACCTAAATCAATCGGTGCTGAAGTTGAAAAATTTATGGCGATACAGGTTTCTGTCGTGAACACCAGAGTTGAGACGAACTCCTGATTCTGCAAGGGCGCAAAAGCTGCCGCAATCGCGAGGTGTAAGGCACTTGGCTGATCCACGTGATCAGGCTACTGGCAAAATACTGTCGTATGAACCTCGCACTCGCACCGACTCAGTGGCGAGCAGAGCAAACTGCACACAGGAATAGAGCGATTGCGCTCACGAATGGCAGACGCGCACGTAAGCAGATCGGTGAGCGTGACCCCGTTGACGATTTCATGTTCGAGTACTACCCCTACACGCCGACGAAGTTGGAAACCTGGTTTCCTGGTGCCGGAGTCATGCTGAAGGTAGATGCTTCCGACGAATTTGATTTCCCGAGTTACATCTCCAATGGGAACGTCTGTGAATTGAATGAGGAGTACCTGGTTAGACATCAAGTTCGAATCGACTCGACATTGGAACTTCTACGCAATACGCAACTGCGCGAAGCCACACTTAACTGCTTTGGGTTACATGAATGGGCCATGGTCTATCAAGCTGATCGACACAATATCCGACACGGAGATCCATTTCGAGTTAGTCAAGACCAAATTGATTCACTCATTGTTGAAGTCGGACTTCGTTGCACCCACATTGACGCCTTTAGATTTTTTACCGAGGAAGCGGCGCCGCAGAATCTCAATCGATTAAATATTGTTCCCACGCGGGATAACCAGAAAGATATTGAACAACCAGGTTGCCTTCATGCCAATATGGATCTCTACAAACACTGCATGTGGTTCCAACCCATGATCCCCGGTGGGTTAGTTCTGGATTGCTTCGAACTCGCCCGCGAAGCACGCACCCTGGACATGCAGGCGAGCCCTTATGACCTGGTCAAATACGGCTACGAACCCATCAAGATCGAAGAAGGCGCTGGCCGCGCAACCTACGTTGTCCGCCAGCGATACCTCTCCCAGCGCGCCCAGAATCTTCGGCAGCGCTTAATTACAGCATTGGAAGCTACGCGCGTCCCTTCTACATGAAGTTCCAATAAAGCAGGGGTAGCCCATTGTCTTTGAAGTGATTGGACTCTTTGATTTCCTTCTCCCGTTCGCTGGATCTTGTTGCTGCTGCTCATGATTTGACATGGGTAACCATCCGTTTGCGTTGGTTGTACGGATGTACGTACAATTGAATCCAGTACCTGTGAATGCCTCAAATAAATGCCCCAAATAGATGCCCCGAATACCAGACATGAATCAGCCAGAATGAGAGGGAAATGGATGAATTCATCCGTGTTAACCGAACCCACAGCACGCGGACCACGTCCGCCTAGCCGGTCCCACCCGCTACCACTGTGGGCCCAGGTCAGCGATGATCTACGCCGAAGAATTGGCACAGGCGAGTTTGACGGCGGCTTCCCTAGCGAACACGACCTCACCGAGCAGTACGGGGTAAGCCGCCACACGATCCGCGAGGCACTGCGGGTTCTTCGCGTTGAAGGGCTACTCAAAAGTGAGCGCGGTCGAGGCACCACGGTCCAGGAAACCCGATATTCACAAAACCTCGGAACGCTGTATTCGTTGTTCACCACGATTTCTGACCAAGGAGTTGAACAAACCAGCACGGTCAAACGCCTAACTTTGACGGTCAACCCAACTGTCGCAGCAGAGCTCAATGTCGCGCCAACGAGCGAATTTGTGGTGATCGAGCGTGTTCGTTTCGCCGGTGGTGAGCCGCTCGCCTACGACACCGCGTGGCTACTCGCTGAAGTCGCCCGGCCACTGCTCGACGCTGATTTCACGCACAGTTCCATCTACGGAGAACTGCGCGATCGGTGCGGAATTGAAATGGATTCCGGAG
>JBDNFV010000347.1:0-1612 GCA_041689635.1 Candidatus Nanopelagicales bacterium
CTTGATGCGTTTTTGCCGCACATAGCAATGATCCGACTGGAGCCGCCCGGGTGTTTGCTTACCCAATCAGTGAGGTTGTAAACCTTGCCGTTGACAATGCTCCAGCAGTTGGTTGCTGTGTTCTTCGCCTTGACCTGCTGCACCGTGATCCCTTTGGTGGTGTTGGGGGCGGCGTTGACTGCAGTCGGTGCAATTAGCCCAATGGAAAGCAAAAGTGCCACGGCGATCGGCACCATTGAGGATCGCATACCATCATTAAATCAGAACTTTAGAAACGGTGCAGAATGGCAGTGGGAAGTGCGATGCGAATCAGGTCTTCGTCTCGGTGATTGCCTCAGGCTCGTCGTAGTCGGCGATAACGGGTGTTTTGGTCGGTCGCTTGATCACCCAAGTGAAGAACACCATGACAAGTGCAACCCCACCGAGAACCTCAAATAGTTGCAAGGTTCCCGTTTGGGCGAATTCAATGAGTGCACCACCAATTTGTTGACTGAGAATAAAGACCGCCATGACCAGAACAAACCAACCGAAGCCTTTGCGGAGTTTGTCGGGGTGAATCTTGCCGACCATTCGACTACCAACGAGTGCTCCGACGATCGCGCCCGCGGTAACAATCAGGGTCACGCTCCAGTTGATTTGGGTTTCGGGGTTGAGTGAAACAAAGCTGCCGTTGCCAAATTGGAGCGCGTATCCGGCAAAACCCGCGAAGGATTTCATCGCCACAACAAGAAGTGACGTCGCAACGGCGACTGGCATGGGCAGTCCACCGAGGAGGGCAAGGGCGGGTACAACAAGGAATCCACCACCGGCGCCGACAAGTCCGGTTACCAGACCCACCACTAGACCATCGAGAATAATTCTAAAAATGGGCAGGCCTTTGTGGTGAGATCCTGCAACGGATTTGCGTCCGCGAAGCATGGCGACGGCCGTGACGGCCATCATGACGGAGAATGCGCCAAGAAGTAGGGCGCCGGGAAGTTGACTACCGATCTGGCCACCAATGAATGCGCCCGTCATGCCCGCTCCACCAAAAATGAGACCCGTGCGCCACTGCACCCGACCGGCGCGTGCGTGACTTATTAAACCGAACAGAGCGGTGACCCCGACCACGAACAAACTTGCGGTGATTGCCTCCTTCGGGGTGAAATCCAGTACGTAGACCAATAACGGAGTCGTCAAAATTGAGCCGCCACCACCAAGCAGGCCGATTGCCCCACCGATAAAGATGGAGAGAAATGCTGCTAAAACGATCATGCTGCTCCCTTGTTGTATCGCGCACGTGATGTATTGGGTGTGTGGGAGAAGTCAACTTCGAGAGTGAATCGGTCCCCGCGAATAAAGGTCTCGCGCCACTCGATCACTCGGGTACCTTTTGCACCAACTCTTTCGATGGCGAATACGGGCGATCCACTGCTGAGGTTTAACTGGGTTGCAATGTGGTGGGAGGCCACTTGGGCGTAAATTCTTTCTTCTCCGGAATCCATTTCAATTCCGCACCGATCGCGCAGTTCTCCGTAGATGGAACTGTGCGTGAAATCAGCGTCGAGCAGTGGCCGGGCGACTTCAGCGAGTAGCCACGCGGTGTCGTAGGCGAGCGGCTCACCACCGGCGA
>JBDNFV010000348.1:0-1347 GCA_041689635.1 Candidatus Nanopelagicales bacterium
ATTCGGGTTCTCAAAAAATCCAAAGAAGAATCCGTTGCTGGGGCGATGGAGTTACTCACCCGATTTGGACTTGAAGCCAAGGCACTTGATTATCCCGACCGTTTATCAGGTGGCCAGGCTCAGCGAGTTGCAATCGTGCGAGCCCTTGCCATGGAACCGGAAATAATGCTCTTCGACGAAATCACGTCAGCCCTTGACCCAATGCTCGTTGGCGAAGTGCTCGACTCGGTCCGTGAGCTACGGGCTGGTGGATTGACAATCGTGATGGCAACCCATGAAATGTCATTTGCCAAAGAGATCGCGGACCAGGTGTGTTTCTTGCGGGATGGTGTCGTGTGGGAGTCGGGAACCGCAGCCGAAGTCTTCGAGGCTCCGCAGCACACTGAAACGAAGAGTTTCTTGCACCGAGTGAACTAATTCGAATATTTCCGGCCTGTCTGTCTTAGATTTTCACCGCGGTGCAATACAGTCGAGGAGTTTGCTGTGTGGCCTAACTGAGGCACCTAAATGGAGGTAATTTATGTCATCCCAACTTGAAATGGAAGCCGACGAAAACATCTTGGCATCCCTCGGTCGTGTCTGGTGGCTGCTGCTATTCGGTGGGCTTATCAGCCTTGGTGTTGGAATCCTTGTCATCACTTGGCCAGATAAAACGGTCGTTGTTATCGCAATCCTGTTCGCCATTTACCTGATCATTTCCGGTATTTTTGAGATTGTGCGTTCATTTTCTTCCGGTCTCACCGGTGGTACTCGCGTACTTCTTTTGATCACCGGTGTGCTCTCGGTAATTCTGGGTGTTTTCGCGATCCGTAGCGCCACCTTGAACGCCGTTGAACTTCTGGGAATCTTTATTGGTATCGCCTTCCTCTTCCGCGGTTTCGCCAGTCTCTTTATGGGCCTTGAATCCAAAGAAGGCCGTGGTTGGAATATCTTCTTCGGAATTGTCATGTTGATCGGCGGCGTCGTCATTCTGGCCCAGCCGGCACTTTCCCTCGTCACTCTGGCTTGGGTTGTTGGCATCTGGCTAATGGTTATTGGAATCTACGAAATCATTGCTGCATTCTTTGTTCGCAGTAGCACCAAGAAACTGCTCGCATAACCATTACTCGATGATCGTTAGGTTAAACACAGTGCCCCTCAGCGTTGAGGGGCACTTTGTTTTTTGCCGTTGCAGTGGTTAGGTTGGCGTGTGACCAAGGAAACTTCGCAAACACTTGATCGCGGGTTGCGTGTGCTGGAGGTATTAGCCGAACACCCGGAGGGTTTGACCGTCACCGAACTCAGTCAAAAATTGGGTGTGGGTCGAACGGTGGCCTACCGGTTAGTCGTCACCCTCGAAGCGCATTC
>JBDNFV010000349.1:0-2310 GCA_041689635.1 Candidatus Nanopelagicales bacterium
ACCGTACGCATGGTTGGTTCATCGCACGCCAATCTCTTTGCGAGTGTCTCGGCCGGCATCATGGCTCTTTTTGGCCCGCTTCACGGTGGTGCCAATCAGTCGGTCCTGGAAATGCTCGGTGAGATCCATGACTCAGGTGAAGGTGTCGATGCCTTCATTGCAAAGGTCAAAGCTCGCGAAGACGGGGTCAAGCTGATGGGCTTTGGGCACCGCGTGTACAAAAACTATGACCCCCGGGCTGCAATTGTGAAAAAGACCGCCTACGAAGTCCTCGAAGCGCTCAATGTCAATGACCCACTTTTGGACATTGCCCTGCAACTCGAAGCCGTCGCGCTCGTTGACCCGTACTTCATTGAGCGCAAGTTGTACCCGAATGTCGATTTCTATACCGGCTTGATTTATAAGGCGATGGGCTTTCCAACCCGGATGTTCACGGTTTTATTCGCCCTCGGCCGTCTCCCTGGTTGGATTGCCCAATGGCGGGAAATGATCGAAGATCCCACCACCAAGATTGGCCGACCGCGCCAGGTTTATACCGGCGAAACGCGGCGCGACTACCCCACCTCCTAGCCCGCCCGCCCGCCGCGCCAGACTTTCCCAGTTACTGGGAAAGTCTGACAAAAACGGGCCGTGGCTGGTGGATTTTGTCCATCTGATCCGGTCGCAAGCCGGGTATTCGGTGAATCCGGGGATCGCCAGCGTCAGGCTGAACGTTGAAACCTGGCCGCAGCTCGATTGAAGCGGCCGACCACTTTCATGGGTTCGTTGTGGATTTCGCTCCAGGTCCATCGAAAAACTTCAAAGCCAGCATCTTTAAGACGCTGTTCTCGGCGGCGCTCATCGATAATGCTCTGCGGAGAGTCATATTTAATTGCGCCGTCGGCCTCACCAATTATTCCAAGCGCTAACCAGGCAAAATCAACGATTCCGATCAGTCCTAATGAGTCATATATTCGCTCCTGCAACGTTGGATGGGGCAGCCCATGGTCATGAAAGGTGAGGCGTGAGATGGTTTCCAAGATTGTTTGGGCGCCATCACGGCTGAGGGGGATGGTCCGTCTCACTTCATGCATGCCCCGAATGCTGAGGCTTTGAGCGCAGATCGTGTCAAGTTCCTCGCGCGTCGCGCCTCCCTGCCATAGGACCGCATCAATTAATCCGACGCGGTAGTTTCGAGGTGAGCTGCAGGCCGCGGTGACGGCGGCCCAGGCCCGGTTCACCGTTTTGATCCCGCGAACGACATCAAAATCCACGGAACGAAAATCTATCGTTTTGGATCGAACGTTGGGCAGTGAATTGGAGTTTTTTACCCGGTCGTGAAGTGCGCGAAGATCTTGACCCGAATCACGGACGATTTCGAGTTCATGTGGTCCGCCAGCGGGAAGGGGAAGATTGTGCAGGAGCGCTGCGGAGCGACCAAAGGCAGCGGCTGGGCAACGAAGCGAAAGGATCGCCGCCGCAAGATTGAGTTCGTGTAAAGCTTGAGGATCACCCAGCACTTGATCAAGGATGAGACGATCCGTGTAGACGCCGTATCGCAGTTTGCGCCAGCGCCCAGAACGAACCATTGTCTTAGTAATCGCCGGGTCGATCTCCCAGCTAGGTAAATCCCGAGGTGAAAAGACACCTCCCTGGCTGAGAGAACGCTGGTAGGCATGCTCGCGGATTGAATCAAGGTCCTGTTGCTTGTCGCTTGTCATGAACCCGAGAGTCCACCCTTGAGCGAGGCAGGTTCAACCACGTCCAAGAATTTGTGGGCGAGATGGCAGGCTCAACTCGATCCGTGGATAGTTAACGGCGAAGCAAGGTGGATGACTTGGACAATTACGGCTCACTCGATGGCGATTGTGTCCGACTTTCCCCGATTCTGGGAAAGTCGGGCGCTTGAGCGGGGGAGGGGGGTCAGTGCAGTGCGGCGTTGAGGCCACCCCAGGATCCGGTGCGATGCACGGCTTCGATGCCCCCGGTGAGGGAGTTCCGCCGAAAGAGCAGATCGTGGGCGCCGGAGAGCGCACCGGCTTTGATAATTTCGCCATCGGGTAACAACACTTTGCTGCCGGCGGTGACGTACAGCCCTGCTTCGACAACACAGCGGTCACCGAGGGACATTCCGATTCCAGCATTTGCGCCGATCAGGCAGTCACTACCGACTGAAATCACCTCTTTGCCGCCACCGGAAAGGGTCCCCATGATGGACGCGCCACCACCAATATCGGAACCGGCCCCAACGATCACGCCGGCTGAAATACGACCCTCAACCATGGAGACACCCAGGGTCCCCGCGTTAAAGTTGACGAAGCCTTCGTGCAT
>JBDNFV010000350.1:0-1169 GCA_041689635.1 Candidatus Nanopelagicales bacterium
TGCCGAGCGGCCGATCGTGGCAAGGTCATAAGCGCTAGAAACTTGCCCGGGCGCATCAAGGCCACTGGGGTTTTTGGCAACCGTGTCTAGGGCGCCCAGCGACTCGGCCACCTGATTCATTTGCGCCACAGTTGTTTTTACCGTCCCCGCTCCTTGTGCCAGCGCCATCGCTGCATCGTTAGCACTGGGCAATAAGAGTGCATAAAAAAGGTCGTTAGCCGTATAGTCGCGACCGCGAATTAAACCGACCGTGGTCCCGTAAGTATTTACCGACCGTTTCTTCGCTTTAATGGGGGTTGATGGATCCAGCTGGGGCATCAACGTCAACGCCGTCAAAGTTTTCAAAGTGCTGGCCGGTGCCCGCAAAACATGGGGTCCCTTGGCAGCCAGGATTTCGCCGGTGTCAGCGTTTGCGACCACCCAAGTTATTGCCCAGACATCAGGCAAAGGATCCGATCCTTCACCCAAGGTCACGATCTTGCCCTTGCCCGTGAGTAGTTCGCCACCCACTGGGTTAGTACCCGGGGCCGCCATCGCTGGGACCACCCCGAGGGTCAGTGCCAAGGTGGTAGCGAGTCCAATGACGGAAAACATGCCTCGGGTAAGGGGAGATCGAGTTCGCATAACTGTTCAATGCTAACCCCAATGCCTCAATTAGTTGTTCAGGCACCGCCGGCTGTGGATCCGGTCACACCTTGAACACGATCGACGAGGTAGGACTAGATTTGGGTGGTCAACACCCCACGAAAGGCATCCCGTGTCCACTGCATCAATGTCTGAAGTATTACCGGCGAGCACACCGACCCGTCTGCTCATTGGGGGTGAGTGGATCGAGACAGCCGCGGGGCTCAACGTGATCAACCCGGCCACCTACGGCACCCTGGCAACGATCGGGGATGCCGGAGTCGCTGAGGGGATTCAAGCGGTAGCTGCAGCCCACCAAGCATTCCAAACGTGGTCAATCACCCCTGCCCGCGTTCGCGCCGAAATCCTGCGCAAAGCATTTGACATTATGGTTTCAGAAATTCACGACTGTGCCCGACTCATTGCCCTGGAGAACGGTAAAGCATGGCGCGACGCCATGGGCGAGGCGCTCTACGCCGCTGAATTCTTCCGCTGGTTCTCCGAAGAAGCACCCCGGGTTGAGGGCGGATTCCGTTACGCGCCCA
>JBDNFV010000351.1:0-13566 GCA_041689635.1 Candidatus Nanopelagicales bacterium
GGCGAACAGGTGGTGGACGTGCGCGAACGTAGTGAATTTGAGGACGGTCACGTGCCTAGCGCTGTTCACATTCCCGTGGGCGTTCTGACGTTCCGGATGAACGAAATTGAAAAAAAGGATCCGGTCTGGCTGATCTGCGAATCGGGTAACCGATCCGGTCACATGGCCAAGTTCCTCACCCAGCAAGGTTTCGACGCAATCAATGTCGACGGTGGAACCGCAGCATGGCGGGCCAGCGGCCTTCCCATCGAAAAGTAGAAAGTAGATGGGAGAACAATGACATCATTGGGTGCGCCACATGTAGTAGTGATTGATTCAACGGGACTGGGGGATCGCAGTTATGTTGTGCACGACGGTCTCGTTGCCCTCGTTGTAGACCCTCAACGCGATATTGATCGAGTTGAGCGAGTACTCGCCGAACAAGGCCTGAAGCTGACCCACGTAGCCGAGACACATATACACAACGACTATGTAAGCGGTGGTCTAGAACTCGTTCGCAGGCACCGGGCCACTTACGTCCTTCCTCGGGACGCTGAGGTTGCCTACTCCGGTGACCCGTATGTGCAATCGGTCACCAACGGTGATCACTTCACAGTCGGTCGGTTAACCGTTGATGTCATTCATACACCGGGGCACACGCCACATCACATTTCTTTTGCCGTTTCACGCGGAGGAGGCATAGGGGTGGTCTTCACGGGCGGTTCCATGCTTTTTGGCAGCGTGGGTCGACCCGACTTAGTATCACCCGAGCTCACTCTGCAGCAGGCGCATGACCAATGGACATCGGTTCAGCGTCTCGCTGTCGACCTATCCGGTGACACCGGCGTCTTTCCGACCCACGGGTTCGGTTCATTCTGTGCGGCAACCCAAGCAGCCGGTGGTTCCCAATCCACAATCGACAAAGAGAAGTTGACAAACCCGGCCCTGATTCATCAGGAAAATGAATTCGTTGATGTCACCGTGAACGCTCTGGATGTATTTCCGGCCTACTACGCACATGTGGGTCCGGCAAATGCCGCCGGTTCAACCGCTGCCAATTTCGACATTCCCAAGCGTGCGGACCCGGAAATGTTGGGTGCGGCAATTGGCCGTGGGGAATGGATTGTTGACCTACGTTCACGTGAAGTCTTTAGCCAAGGACATATTCCGGGAGCGGTCAATTTTGGTCTGGACGGCTCGTTCATTAGTTATCTCGCCTGGATGATCCCCTGGGGAACACCCATTTTGTTGGTTGGCGCAACCATGGAACACGTTAAAGAGGCGATGCGCGATCTGATGCGAGTTGGAATGTCACCACCGAAGGCGCAAACTGTTGGTGAACCCGGATCCTGGATTGCCACCGGTGAAACCTTGGCGGTTACTCGGCGGATTGATTTTGACGCCCTGAAAAATGAGTGGGCCGCCAATCCTGATGCGATGGTGATTGATACCCGCCAGATCTTGGAGTGGGAGGCCGGCCATGTTGATGGAGCAATGTTCATTCCGTTCTATCAAGTCATTGATCGCCTCGATGAGATCCCGCTGGATAAAGACGTCTACGTGCACTGCGGTTCGGGTTATCGGGCGGCGGCCGTAGTCTCCATGTTGGAGCGCTTTGGTCGAACAAACGTCACTGTTGTCGACGACGATTTTGCCAATGCCCACCAGGCTGGTCTGAACATTGTGCCCTCGAGTGCGCCCCAGCGCGAACCCGGCTGGACCTTTATTGCTTCGCGGGCAAGCGTGCGGGAATACAATCCCGCTCCTGCCCGCGTCATCGGCTAACCTGCAGCAGGGTTCACTGCCGACCTCACGGGGCGACTATCCCGGGGTAGTGAGAGGGTAGTGCGGTGAATGGAATTATCACGTACTCACCGAAGGTTTTTATCCCCCTGACCTCGCTCTGCCGTGACCGTTGCGGGTACTGCACATTTGCCAAAAGTCCGCACCGGGTGGAAAGTCCCTACCTCACTATTGAATCAATTTTCGAGGTGGCTCGAGCGGGAGCGGCGGCTGGTTGTCACGAGGCACTATTCACGTTAGGGGAGTACCCCGAGTTTCGTTACGAAGAGGCACGAGCCTGGCTTGACACCAACGGTTACGTCAGCACGATTGCCTACCTCGCGGTCGCAGCGGCTGCCGTTTTAGCGGAGAGTGGACTCCTTCCACACGCAAATGCCGGGGCGCTGTCCCATGAAGATTTAGCGCTTCTGCGCACGGTCTCACCGAGTCAAGGCATGATGATTGAATCCCTCAATCCAGATCTGGCCGCGCATCGCGGGGCACCGGATAAAACACCTGAGCGACGATTGGAAACCCTGCACGCTGCTGGGGAACTCAAGATTCCATTTACCACCGGCATTTTAATTGGAATTGGCGAATCGGTCGCAGATCGAGTGGAAGCGTTGGAAGCAATTGCCGCGGCTCACGAAAAATATGGGCACGTTCAAGAAGTAATCGTGCAAAATTTTGTACCAAAAGAGGACACCGAAATGAGAAATTGGCCCGCGTGCTCGCCGGCCGAACTATTGGAAACAATTCGGATAGCCCGCGGGATTCTGCCCGCCAGCATTCATTTGCAGGCACCACCCAATTTGAGTGATGACCTCGACGCCTTGATTGAGTCCGGGATTGACGACCTCGGTGGAATTTCTCCGATCACCGCAGACTTCGTGAACCCAGAAAAACCATGGCCCTCCCTGGACCTGCTCCGAGATCGAGTTGAAGCAAGTGGTCGAACACTTGTTTCCAGGCTAACGATTTACCCGGAGTTTGTGCGTGATGCCCACAAGTGGATTGCCCCTGAGCTGCATTTTGCTGTCATGGATCGAAGTGATGCCGACGGGTTCGCGCGCGATGACGACGGTGCAACTTTCCCCGAGAAATATGAAGATGCCGTCAACGTTGGTACAGGCGCCGAAGTGATTCAGATCGGTCGCCGGTCGAGCGCGTGGTACTCAGGCGCTGATACGGCGCCGCCGATCCTCATTGGGCAGGGTGCAGCCGGACCGGTCTCACCAAATATCAGCGAGATCTTAGATGAAGCTTTAGCTGGCAAGATGATTGATGAATCACACATTGTTACCCTTTTTCGGGCTCGAGGAAGGGATGTCATCGCGATCGCAGCGGTCGCTGACCAACTACGCGAAGTTGTAAACGGAAATGAAGTGACATTTGTTCGCAACCGTAATATCAACTACACGAACGTGTGCACATTTAAGTGCACATTTTGTGGGTTCTCAAAAGGGCCGCTCTCACTCAACCTACGTGGTAAGCCTTATTTGCTGAGCGACTCTGAGATCGCTGGCCGGGTGATTGAAGCGAGTGAATTGGGCGCCACCGAAGTGTGTTTGCAGGGTGGGATCCATCCGAGTTTTGATGGTGACTACTACATCAATGTGGCGCGGGTGGTTAAAGAGGCCGTTCCGTCAATGCACATTCACGGTTTCACGGCCCTGGAAGTTTTTGAAGGCGCGAAACGTCTCGCTGAGCCCGTTGAGCAATATCTCGCGCGGCTCAAAGAGGCAGGGTTGCGTTCACTCCCCGGGACGGCAGCAGAGATTCTTTCCGATGATATTCGTAAGGTGATCTGTCCGGACAAGATTTCATCCCAACAGTGGCTCGATGTGCATGAAATTGCGCATTCACTGGGTCTTCGATCAAATGTCACGATCATGTTTGGCAGTATTGAGCGACCCGAACATTGGGCTAAGCACATCGTGGCGACGCGTGATCTGCAAATTCGCACGGGTGGTTTTACCGAGTTTGTTCCGCTGCCGTTCGTACACATGGCCGCCCCGATCTATCTCAAGCGAGGTGCTCGTCGTGGACCTACGTGGCGGGAAACGATTTTGATGCATGCGGTTGGCCGGATCGCCTACCACGGCACGATCAATAACATCCAGGCCTCGTGGGTCAAACTCGGTCCACGTGGGGCCCAACAATTACTTCAGGCCGGAGTCAACGATCTTGGTGGGACGTTGATGGACGAAAATATTTCGCGCGCGGCCGGGGCAAGTCACGGCCAAGGAATCTCCGATTCCCAATTCCGTGAAGTCGTTGAACCACTCGGTCGGACCCTCGTTCAACGATCAACGCTCTACGGTCGCATTGAATCGCAGTCCGCCTTACCGGTGGCTTAATGCCAGATCATTTCCTGGGGACCCCGGCGACTGCGCCGGGGCCATTAGGACCAGCCATGCTCAAAAATTTTGGCTTAATTCGACGTAACCCCCTTGAGTTTCTCTTTAAATCTTGGCGTGAGCACGGAGACGTCGTTCAGTTTCCCATCCCAAAACCGCCGACCTACCTGGTGAATTCACCGACCGGTGTTCGACAGGTCTTGGTCAACAATGCAAAAAATTATGATAAGTCCACCATCCAGTATCGGGCGTTATCCTTGGTAACCGGAAGCGGTCTGCTCACCGCAAATACTGACCTGTGGCGTGAGCGAAGGCCAATCATTCAACCGGCATTTCACCAAAATGCGCTCGACGATTTAATCCCGGTGACACATCAGGCTGCCGATCGGATGCTCCTTGAGATAGACCGTGAAGGTCCAGGAACCGTTACCGATATTGATCAATTCATGTTAAATGCGGCCCTCGAAGTAGTGGGTGAGTTTCTTTTTGGCTCTGACCTGAGTTCCGACGCCAACGTGATCACGGCTGCAACTCTGGAAGCACTCGAAATTGTGATTAAGAGAGCGCGCGTTCCACTGGCTCCACCTAAAGCAATCCCAACTCCGGGGAATCGGGTTCTCAAGTCGAGCCTGCGAACACTCGACACCGCGGTCGCCTCAATAGTGGCATCCCGCAAAGATCTCAATTCAGGGATCCGTCCCAACGGGAACCGCAAATTTATCGACCTCTTACTGGAGGCGATTTCGGCTTCTGAGATTGATCTTGATGGCGTCCGCGATGAAATCGTGACGTTTATTATCGCCGGACATGAGACTGTAGCCAGTGCACTTTCCTGGTCCCTGGCGTTGCTGGCCGCTCACCCAGAGTCACAGGATCGGGTTGCACGGGAAGCACGTGCGGCGACGGGTGCCGATATTGACTCAAAACTCAGGAAGATGCCGTACACCCAGGCGGTATTCAATGAAACACTCCGGCTGTATCCGCCGGCTTGGTTGATCTCTCGAAAAGCACTTGCAGCCGATGTCATTGATGGACACGCCATTCCGGCCGGAGCGCTGATCATCACGAGTCCCGCCCTGTTGCATCGGCACCCAGATCTTTGGAGTGACCCAAACATGTTTAATCCAGAGCGATTTCTCGGTGCCTATCCGCGGGAGAGTTTTATCCCCTTCGGTGCCGGGCTGCGTCAATGTGTCGGTAAGGACTTTTCCTATGTCGAAGGGGTCATCATGTTGGCAAGTTTGTGCGAACGAATAACGTTCAGTTATCCGGCTGGCGGGGGCTTGCCGGAGAGTGACCCGCTCGTGACGATTCGACCGGTTGGTGGCGTGAAGCTTCGTACTACCCGCCGTGAGTGATGTAGCCGACGAGGGCGGCGCGCTCCGTTTCCAGTTCGCTTAAGCGTGCCTTGACTAAATCTCCGATACTGACGATCCCCATCAATTCACCACTGTCTGAGGTAATCGGAATATGTCGAATTCGTTGCGCGGTCATGACCGTCATGAGTTCGTCAATATTTGCTTCGGGTGCGCACACAAAAACCTCGGTTTTCATGATGTCTGAGACAGGGTCGCCCATATCCGACGCACCGCGGGCCAGGGCGAGCAAGATGTCGCGTTCGGAGACGATTCCGATGATGGTGTTCCCATCAGTGGAAACAACGAGGGCCCCAATGTTGTGCCGGGATAGAAGGGTTAAAAGTGCTTGAATGCTGTGATCGGGTGCGACCGTAACGACATGGCTTCCCTTGTCTGCAAGGATTGTTGCAATTTTCATGTTTGCCTCCTTGGGTTATTTCCCTAGTGTGGCAACTCTCGGGACCTGTGTCTAGGGCTTAAGTAAGTTCAAACATTCCTCGTGTAGGGATCCGTTTGAGCACAATAGCGACGGATGAGCTTCGTGGTCGAGAACGGGGAGAGTCTCGCCGTTAAATTGAGAAACGACTCCGCCCGCTTCGTTAACGATGGGCAACAAAGCCGCGTAGTCGTACAGGGCAAGTGCAGGTTCAGCGCTGAGATCAACAGCACCCTCGGACAGTAATGTATGCGACCAGAAATCACCGTAAGCCCGATGACGCCACGTTGCCGCGCACACGGCGGTGAACTGCTCTGGATTCCATCCGATCTGGTCGGAAAAAGAAAATGAAGCGTCAACGAGTTTTTGGACCGAACTCACGTGCAGTCGCCTGGGGGACTCATTTGCAAGTTCGCGAACCCAAGCCCCCTGGCCTTGTGCCGCCCACCATCTGCGATGAAGTGCTGGAGCACTCACCACGCCGAGCGTGATCTGGTTGCCTTCACGCAAGGCAATCAAGGTCGCCCACACGGGTACGCCACGGACAAAATTCTTGGTCCCATCAATCGGGTCAATGATCCAAGTGCGCTCGCCCAAGGTTGTGTGAGCGAACTCTTCACCGATCACGCTGTCATCTGGGTGATGCACCGTAATGAGTTCACGCAGTCGCGTTTCGACGGCTAGATCAGCATCACTCACCGGAGTCAGGTCAGGTTTCTGTCGAACATCAAGATCACGTGCGTTAAAACGCGAGAGTGATATCGCATCGGCCTGGTCGGCGAGGTGCTGCGCAAACTCTAGGTCGGTGTGGAATTGACTCATTGCACTCCTATGGCAGTGTTCCCGGCAAGTAGATGTTGCATTGACTTTACTCGCTCCAGCACGATGTGGTCGGTGACGTTTATCAGTGCGCATTCGGGCTCATTGTGGCTGCACGCACGCGGACAACCCTGGGTGTAGCGCATCAGGTCAGGATAGGCATTGATGATCGTTTCACGGGAGACGTGGGCGAGCCCAAACGACCTGATTCCCGGTGTATCAATAACAATTCCGTCAGCACCCGGTAGTGGAAATGCGATCACGCTGGTTGATGTGTGCTTGCCCTTGCCCGTGAGGTCATTGACGGTCCCGGTAATCCGGTTTGCATCCGGTGCGAGTTCGTTGATCAACGTTGACTTGCCCACTCCGGAGTGGCCGAGGAGCACGCTGGTGTGACCTTGGACAAAATCCTTAATGGACGTGGGAGCGATTCCACTAGCTATCACAAAAATTGGGATGCCGAGTTCTTGGTACACGTGCACCAATTCGTGGGGATTCTTGAGATCTGATTTTGTCACCACAAGAAATGGTGTGACACCAGCATCCATGGCCGCCACGATTGCGCGGTCAATAAACCCAATTCGCGGCTCAGGATTGACCGAAGCAACGACAACTCCCAGCAGGTCCGCATTGGCTACTATCACCCGCTCCTGCGGATCGTTGTCATCTGCGGTTCGTCGTAATTCGGTTGATCGAGGTTCCCTTCGAACAATTCGCACCTGGTGGTCGATTCCGCCGTCGGGATCACCCACCATGGCTACCCGATCACCCACGACCAGACCCTTGCGCCCGAGTTCGCGGGCTTTGACGGCGTAAAGAATCTGGGCTACGCCCTCGGGGTTTACCGTGAAACGTCCGCGGTCCACCGTTGAGACCGAACCGAAGAACATATTGTCAAAACTGGGGCGGTCCTTCGTGCGTGGTCGCGATTTGGACTTACCCGGTCGTATTCGAACGTCGTCTTCATCGAGGTTATGTGCCATCACTTATGAAGCAGCTCTTCCCAGCGGTGCGCAAAATTCGGGAGAGTTTTCCCAGTGGTCTCAATATTTTCTACGGTAATTCTTTTAACTCGAAGTCCTAAGATCGCACCGGCAGTTGCCATGCGGTGATCTTCGTAGGTGTGAAAAGTACCGCCTTGCAAAGGTGCCGGAATGAGGCGCAATGATGTTGGTTCCTCAATCACCTTGCCACCCAGGGCATTTATTTCAGTGGCAAGGGCGCTGAGCCGATCGGTTTCATGTCCGCGTAAATGCCCGATCCCGCGAAGGTGCGAAGGGGTTTGCGCCAAAGCGCACAGCGCTGCGACCGTGGGGGTGACTTCGCCGATATCTGAAAGATCCGCGTCAATGCCGGTGATCTCCCCCGTGCCGTCGAGTTGCAAGGTGTGGCCATCGCGCGTGATCCGAGCGCCCAGTTGCTCGAAGACCTCCACGATTCGTGAGACCGGTTGGCTGGAGTCTGTTGGCCAATCTGGACACGTCAGCTTCCCGCCAGCAACCATTGCCGCGGCAAAGAAGGGGGTGGCATTGGAGAGGTCTCCTTCAATTGCTAGATCCACGCCGTTAATGTTTTGCGGATCGACATGCCAAGAGTCTTGGGCAAGTGTTGATCGGTGCACGGTCACGCCGTGCTGGGCCAGTGAATGAATGGTCATGTCAACATGCGGCAGGCTGGGGACGGCACGGGCATTGCCAAAGTCAGCCGGTACGTGACGGATGGTGGCTCCGGCGTCACAGCGGGCAGCACACAGCAGTAAAGCTGAGACGAATTGGCTTGATGTAGAAGCATCGAGGATCACCTCACCACCGCGAACATGTCCATTTCCGCGAATCAAAAAGGGGAGCCGCCCACGGTCTTCAAGGTCAACCCCCAAATCTTTGAGGGCTTCAAGCAGTGTTGCCATGGGGCGTTTGCGCGCCGCAGCGTCGCCGTCAAAATAGGAATCCCCGTGCGCAAATGCGGCCACCGCAGGAAGAAATCGCATCACGGTACCGGCGAGACCAACGTCAATTACCGTCGGTGAATCGGCGCCGGAACGCAAAAAATGCGGGGTGATCTCGAGATTGAGATTGCCGGCGGAGTCTCGTCTGCGTTCATCTATCTGAACCCCGAGAGATCGCAAACCTTGCATCATGAGTGTGGTGTCGCGCGCGTCAAGAACCCCGTGCAACAGTGATGGCGAGTCGGCGAGTGCACATAAAACGAGTTCACGATTGCTTAAAGATTTCGATCCGGGCAGCGTGATCGTGGCATCGATTGGCCCACGCGCTGTAGGAGCCTCCCAGTCCGTCATGGCTGCAGTCTTTCACTCGCGTCTTACTATCTGTACATGTGTGGTCGATATGTCCTGGTCCAGGACCTCGGTGTGCTGGTAGCCGAATTCGACGCCCAACTCGATCCGGTTCTCACCGAGCGGGCCTATCGGGCACATTACAATGTCGCTCCCAGCGTGAACATTCCAATCATTATCAATTCTTCTGGCGTTCGGCTACTGACGCAGGTGCGTTGGGGGATTCTTCCCGCGTGGAGTAAGACGTCATCTACTCTGCTGATTAATGCGCGAGGTGAAAGCGTTGCCGAAAAAATCACCTTCAAAAAAGCATTCGCCACGAATCGAATTCTTATTCCTGCAACCGGGTATTACGAGTGGATGCGACCAGCAAAAGACCCTTATTTTATTTCTCCACCAGCAGATAATCCGCATCCCATGGCGATGGCGGGCCTGATGTCCCACAGTGTCATTGACGGTGAATCGAGAGCGACCTGCGCGATCATTACGCTCGCCGCGGTGCCAGCACTTGCGCCCATTCACGACCGAATGCCAGCAAGTATCAGCCATCAGAACTGGGATGCCTGGTTGGACCCAGAGGTCGACACCCTGACGGCACGTGAGCTAATGAGCGCCCGCTCGGATCTGCAGGCAATTCGAGTCGATCTAGGAGTTAACTCAGTGCGCAATAACTCACCTGCGCTGATCCAGGAATTCATCGCGGCGGACTAAGATCGTGGTTGTGCATGTTATTGCCGAAATGGTTGCTTCCGTCCACTCTTTTGAGGCCGCGATCGGAGACCAGGTTTTCCCAGGTGACACCCTGTTAATCCTTGAATCCATGAAAATGGAAATACCAGTTTTGGCCGAAAGCGCCGGGGTGGTGAGCGAGTTTGCGGTGGCCGTTGGCGATGTCGTCAACGAAGGTGATCTGCTCGTAATTCTGCAATGAAGCAATCGTGTCCATGTCTTGATCAGGTGGTGGGAAATAACGCCCGACTGGAGTTCACCGTGAGTGAATCGGACACAGCGTTAGCACTCGGCAGTGGCACGGTAAACGTCTTGGCAACTCCCATGGCGATCGCCTGGTGCGAGGCGGCGACCATTGCCGCGCTAGCACCTGCGATCTGTAGCAATTGCACAACGGTGGGATACACGATCGAATTTGCACATCTGTCTGCGTCATTGGTGGGCCAAGAAGTGAACGCCGCCGCACTCGTTGAATCCGTTTCGGGGGATCGTATTGTTTTTGCGATCGAGCTGTACAACGCGGAAGCGTCAGCGGGCAAAGGAAAAATCACCCGGGTGCGAGTGGACCAGAAATCATGGGCCTAATTAGACACCGGTAGTCGTTCGCGGGTAGGCAACTTCCGGGTCGGTCATCACGTTGACCAAGTAGGGAACGCCAGAATTCATGGCTCGATCCAGTGCCGGTCCCAGATCCTTAATGTTGGTAACGACTTCACCCGCGCCACCAAGTGCGCTCACTACCTGGTCGTAGCGGCTCGGTTGCAGATCGGCGAGAACGTCGTAGCCGTAAAGGAATCGCATGGGGTGACGTTCAAGGCCCCACCCCGCGTTATTGCCAACAATGATGGTGGCGGGAACATTGTGCCGCACGAGTGAATCGATATCCATCAGCGAAAATCCCGCGGCGCCATCGCCCACAAGGACTACCAGTGGGTCGCCGGGGAACGCTTTTCCGGCAGCCAGGGTGTAACCCATGGCGGTTCCCAGTGCACCAAAGGGGCCAGGGTCCAGCCAGCGGCCTGGGCGGCTTGGCTCGATGAACTTCCCCGCGAAGGAGACAAAGTCCCCACCGTCGCCAATGGTGATGGTGGATTCGGTAAGCCGCGGAAGAAGTGATCCGTAAATCTCAGCGGGATGAATCACTTCACAGTGGGTGTTCATGAGTTCGCCATTTATCCCTCGAATCTGCCTGCTGCGCTCGGCAAGTTCGGCACGCCACGCATCCGTTCCCATTGGGTCGGTGAGCTCGGCACTAAGAGTTCTGATTAATTCTGGTAGGTCACCGGTAATTCGGGTTGCCGTGGCTTGGAGTGATGCCTGGGGGTCATCGGTTATAAAAATAAGGTGTGCATCGCCGAAATCTCCGTAGCCGAGTCGGAAGTCAAGTGGGGTTCCCGCCACGACCACGACGTCGGCGTTCGTGAGCGCGTATGACCGCGCAGGAGTAACAAGGAGAGGATTACTCGGTGGCAGGATGCCGCGCGCCATTCCGTTAACGATCAGCGGGATGCGCACCGCTTCAATGAAGTTCGTCAGAATGTTTTCGGCTCGGTTTTGCCAGATGTCACCGCCGGCAATAAATACGGGGCGTTGGGCGGAGCGTATCAATGCAAGGGCTGATTCGAGGTGGGAAAGATCAGCCGTAGGTGTCATACCCTGCGCCGTCGCAGCCTGATGAAGTGGCGCTGGGGTGAAAAGCTTGTCCATCGGAATATCAACGAAAGTCGGACCTTGGTGCGGTGACAGTGCGGTTGCAAACGCCGCCTCGGTGATCGCGCCCACCTGATCCGCGTTGTGTGCGGTCATTGCTGATTTCGTGACCGTGGCAAAGAGCGGCGGCTGATCTAACTCTTGCAAGGCACCAAGCCCCCAGCGGAAATCAGGAGATCTACCGCCAATGGCAACGAGCGGAGCGCCATTGAAATGTGCGCTCGTAATGGGGGTTAGCAGGTTGGTGACACCGGGGCCAGCGGTCGCCGCGACCAGGCCGGGTGTGCGAGTGAGCCTTGCTGTTGCCTCGGCTGCGAAGCCCGCAGTTTGCTCGCTGCGCGTGTCAACGAGGGCTGGTGCGCCCGGTAGTTTCTCGCAAGCATCGTAGAGGGGGAAAATATGTGCACCCGAAAGGGTGAAGAGGTGCTTGACGCCGTATTTCTGTGCGGCAGCAATCACCTGGTGACCCGCAGCGGGTAATTCCTCCGCGCTCATGGGGTCACGTTAGTGTGTGCGCGTGGGGCACGTGGCCAAAACCTTGCAAGATCGCACCGAACTGCCGGTTGAGGCAATTGCGGTTCTTGAATCACTGACGTCTGACTGGTCTTTACTGGCGGACTTTGCACTGAGTGACCTGATCCTGTGGGTGCCCACCTGGAATGAGGGTGGGATGGTGGCCGTTGCCCAAATCCGCCCAGCTACCGCGCCGACCACCTTGGCGGAAGACGTGGTTGGATCCTTTGCACCACGAGGAAGATTTCAGGGGCTCGACCAGGCTGAAGTACTAGGCAAAGCAACAATTGAGCGTGACGGGGCTGCACCACTTTTCCCGATTGGGGTTGAAGCGATTCCGGTGAAGCTGCAGGATCGGGTGATTGGGGTGATTGCGCGTCACTGCAGCGGGGCGCCACGCGTTGCCGGTCAACTTGAACAGGTTTACCTAGAAAGTTCTGACGCGATCTTCGCGATGATCTCACAGGGTCAGGCCTGGTTGCCAGAATCTCTTGATGGATTGGACCGGTGGGAAATGCCCCGAGCGGGTGATGGCGTTCTGCGACTTGATGAGGTTGGGAAAGTGAACTTTGCGAGTCCAAATGCAGTGAGTTCCTTCCGGAAAATGGGCTTGGCGATTGACTTGGTTGGGCAGCAGTTTTTTGAGATCGTCAAAAGAATGAGTGTTGCTCCTGCGGGAATGTCGGCGCCATTGGTCAAGTTATCCCGCGGCGGTGCATCGGTAATGGCAGATCTGGAAGGTGATGGGGCAACGTTGATGTTGGCCTCCTACCATCTGTGTCCACATACCCCAATGTCACATGTTCAAAAAAAAGTTCACCACACGGTCATCGTGATTAAAGATGTAACTGACCTGCGCGAACACCAAAAAGAATTGTTATCCAAGGATGCGATCATCAAAGAAATCAATCATCGGGTAAAAAACAATCTACAAATGGTGACATCAGTTTTACGTTTACAAAGTAGACGGGCAGTTGACCCTGGCGTCACCGAGGCCTTGCGGGATGCCCAGTCCCGCATCGCGGTCATTGCCGCGATTCACGATTCGCTATCACAGGAGGGGGCTACCAGCGTTGATTTTGATGCATTGGTCGGTTCCTTGCTCGGACTGATTCGTCACGACGGCGTTGAACTCGCGACCGTAATGCTCGGTGGTGTCGGCGCCCTCAATTCGCGAATAGCGACCCCATTAGCCATGGCCGTTTCAGAGTTGATTCACAACGCGGTCAAACATGCTGGAGCCACCGAAATTGTGGTCCAAGCCAGGCGTGACGTCGGTCTGGTGCAGGTGAGCGTAGGTGATAACGGGATGGGAGCAACGACAGTCGCCGTCTCCATCGGTGATTTCCCCCATTGCGGGTTGGGGCTGACGATCGTGTCAGATTTAATTGTTGGTGAACTCAAGGGTCAGGTGCGACTTGAGCCTCAGGATTTCATTGGCAGTACCGGATGCGGAACACGAGTTCAGATCACGATCCCCATTGCCCGGCGAGACTCCTTGATTTAGACCGAGGTGCGAGCGCGCAGTCGAGCATTACGCCGCTTGAGTGCGCGGCGCTCGTCTTCGCTGAGTCCACCCCAAACGCC
>JBDNFV010000352.1:0-1411 GCA_041689635.1 Candidatus Nanopelagicales bacterium
GGGGTGAAACCACCAATGAGTTCCAGGTCCAAGGGGGACAGTGTTGCCACAACGTCGACCGCATCATTGGGCAGAAAGCCCGGTGCCCCCAATTCGGTCGCTGGCATTCCCAGCTCGGCCATTTCGCGCAACACCCGTGGAGTCGGGAGCATGGCTCCCCAACCCGGAACTTCACAGATACCCCAAGAAATCGGTGCGGATGCGACGCGAGTCAGGAAATCGGACATTTAGTACTTACCCTCTCCCGTGTTGGAACGTTCCAACCAGTAGGGTGATGGTGCCACATGACTGCCAAGAAATACAAGTGGGTCGGTAAAACTCACTTCGGCAGATGTAACCCCGTGTCACGCAAATTTGCGAAAGGATGTCGCCTATGTCGCAGCACCGCGCAACAATTGTCGATGTCGCTGCCAAGGCAGGCGTTTCGAAGTCCCTCGTCTCGCTGGCTCTACGCGATCGGGAACGAGTAAGTTCCGCGAGTTACGAGTTAATTATCGCCGCCATCGCCGACTTGAATTATCGGCCTAATGCTGCTGCCCGCAGCCTGGTCGATCAGCGCACCAACACGATTGGGATTGTGGTCCTTGACCTGCATAACCCCATTTTTGCCCAGGTTCTGGACGGACTCTTACCGGTTCTACGCCAAAGAAAGATGAACAGCACCATCGTTACCGGCAATGCTGTCACCGAGATCGAGATTTCAGAGGTCTCCAAACTTCAAGAACTCCGCGTTGAAGGATTAGTTCTCCTCGCCCACCGAATGCCAGCAAGTTTTATTCATCAAGTTGCCCAAGGAATTCCCATGGTCATTGTCACCCGGACCGATATCCGAGGCAACGGCATCAGCACGGTGAGTAATGACGATGTCTACGGCGCAAAACTGGCTGTTCGCCATCTGATCGACCTGGGTCATAAAAGAATTTCTCACATTACTGGCGGAGCCAATCAAATTTCTCTGAATCGGCTCCGGGGATATGAAGAGGAAATGTCATCGCACGGTTTGGCTGAATTCATTCAGACTGCCGAAGCGAATTTTACCGATCGTGGCGGTTTCCTCGCCGCCCAATCCCTATTAGAAACCGACTCGATTCACGCCGAGAGGCCGACCGCAATTTTTGTGGCCAACGACCTCTCAGCTTTTGGGGCAATGGCCGCCGTTGCTGAAGCCGGTTACCGAATCCCGCAAGATATTTCAGTTATTGGCTACGACGGTATTTCTTTGGGCGCTCTCAAAACAATCAGCCTGACCACAGTTTCCCAACCACTCACAGCTATGGGCGAGATCGCCGCACATGCCCTCGTTGAATTAATTAAAACCCCGTCACACAAGCCGCAACACATTCGAGTAGAGCCAGAGCTCGTTGTTCGCGGCACCACCGGCCGGGCTCCCCTCATCCGCTAAGTGGTCGAC
>JBDNFV010000353.1:0-1507 GCA_041689635.1 Candidatus Nanopelagicales bacterium
ACTTATCGAGTGATTCCTCCAAGCGTACGTCCGCGACGTGGGTTTTTCCACGTTCAGGTAAGTTTTCGCACTATGGCAAAGAAGATTCGCGTAGCAACGTCCGCAGTCACCGAATTCGAAGGTGGCGTCCCCGTGGTGAGCTTGCGGGAACCATGTCCCTGTGGCTCGGGTCGCCGTTACAAGGCGTGCCACGGACGTGAAGCTTCCAAAGCGGTCGCGGCGCCGAGTCGCCCTTTCCAAGGTTTCGCCAGTGAATGCGACATCGTGGCAATGCGTGAACTCGTCCCCTCGGCAACTGCCGAATTGACTCTCAAGCCAGGGATTGGTGATGGACGCAAGGTGACGCTGGCGACCGTGCTGCCTATGGCTTATCCAGCACTCGTGCGCTCCAACGGCGATATTTTGCTGGGCCTACAAATTAATACCGGTAGTGGTGACCCATCCCGTGATCTTGCAAATGCGCTAGAGCGCGCGTTGGCCGCTCCCTACGGTAAACCGATTGGACTGGAACGGGTTAACAACGATTCGCCTTCGGCTCAAGATTTTATTGACGCTTCCGTTGCGTTGGACGTAGTGGTTCATGACAACTTTGATTTCTGGATGGAAGAGGGATCCGACGTCAGCGACGAAGTGAAGGCATCCCTTGAACGTGCGAGCGAGTACGCGAACCCGACGGTCAAACTCACTTCGATCGACTCCGGTTACTGGACCCAAATGGGTGAAAAAGAGCACCTTCGATGGATTATGTCCACGCCCGAAAATGAGTTACTCAACGCGCTCGCCCGGCTGCACGCAGCCGAGGAAGACTCAATTGGACCCGATACCAAATTGGTCGGCATGTTCCGCGCTCAAGGTCTGATTGTTCCCGTCTGGGATATTCCCTTGGGCCGCGGCGCCGCAGCGATTGAAGAACCTGCAGCAGAGTTTGGCAAACGACTTGATGCGGCGTTGAAGTTGTCACAGCCATTAACCGATCCCGAGCGTCGCGCGCGGTCGGGGCTGACCTCGCGTCAGGTCACCTTGCGAGACGTGTAGTCGCTGAGCACTTTCACGACGTTGAAGGTTTATCCTCGGTGTTCGTGTTCTTAATTTCCTGTTGGTAGATCTCGTTTGCCGAGGTAGGCCAGACCGTGTCAAACGTGGTGTTTCGTTTACCCGACCAGGGGGCTGGAACGACGTCGAGAGCGTAGGCGAGTTCATAAGCAATGAATTCGTAGCGGGATCGCGAGACGCGGAATTGCTCCCAGGCCGTATCAAAATCGACGTCAGTGGGATAACCGCACTCCTTGAGCATTTCGGCCGCACTGACGAACTCTTCTTTGGTGAGTTGAATCCCGTCTTTGGAACCTTGAACCATCCGGTGAATTGCTTCTGCGGAAAACCCGCGGGCCGAGTCGGCCGTTGCCGCCTTCTCGAAAGCGACCGCCCCCGGCTGGTAACCGGGTGAATTCGTCAACAGGTGCGTTAACGGTGTTGGTGCTCCGAAGAAGCGGCCGACAAACGGAAT
>JBDNFV010000354.1:0-1568 GCA_041689635.1 Candidatus Nanopelagicales bacterium
GGTTTTTGTGTGCTTGACTTATCTCCTATCAAACTATGGGGAGTTGTCGTGACAAATGTCCTTGATGGGCACATTGAAACTCAGGATCCAGCCGTCACTTGGATGGAATCTTTCGCTTTGGCATTGGAGCGAGGAGATGGAGCTCAGGTAGCGGAGCTATTCGTCGTGGATTGTTATTGGCGGGATTTGGTTTCCTTCACGTGGAATATGACGACGGTTGAAGGCCGCGAGGAAATTGCCAAGTTAGTTGACGCAACCTGTTCACACGTGCAGCCCCAAAATTTTGTGGTGACAGACTCGTCAACGACGGATGGAGTTACCGACGTCTGGTTCACATTTGAAACAGTGGTGGGTCGCGGATCAGGTCTCATGCGAATTAAAGATGGCAAGGGGTGGACCCTCTTGACGGCATTGGACGAATTGAAAGGATTTGAAGAGAATCGGGGGGATCGCCGCCCTCGGGGTGCCGACCATGGCGCTGTCCGTAATCGCTTGAGTTGGAAGGAAACTCTCGAACGGGAATCTCAAGAAATGGGCGGGAGTGAGCAACCTTTTGTTTTGGTTGTCGGAGGTGGCCAAGGAGGCATCGGTCTCGGAGCCCGACTGCGACAACTGAATATTCCGTTCGTGGTGATCGATAAGCACCTACGCCCGGGAGATCAATGGCGAAGTCGGTACAAGTCGTTATGCCTGCACGACCCGGTGTGGTATGACCACATGCCGTACATTAAATTTCCTGAAAATTGGCCGGTCTTTTCACCCAAAGACAAATTAGGTGATTGGCTCGAGTCGTACACCAAGGTGATGGAAATTCCGTACTGGTCCTCTACGACTTGCACGCGAGCGGCTTACGACCAGGCAACGCAGAACTGGACGGTCGAGGTTGTCAGAGACGGTGAACCGATCACCCTCCATCCAACCCATTTAGTACTGGCGACAGGCATGTCGGGAAAGCCAAGTACTCCGGTGTTTGCTGGGCAAGATGTATTCGCCGGAGACCAACACCACAGTTCACAGCACCCGGGACCTGTTCCGTTTGTGGGCAAGAAGGTGGTGGTCATTGGTTCCAACAACTCTGCGCACGATATTTGTGGTGCATTGTGGGAAAGTGGAGTCGACGTCACGATGATTCAGCGTTCTTCGACCCACATTGTTAAATCAGAAACTTTAATGGACGTGGGCCTGGGAGATCTCTACTCTGAGCGTGCAGTTGCAAGCGGTATGACCACCGAGAAAGCCGACACTATTTTTGCGTCGATTCCGTACCGGCTGCTTCCAGACTTCCAAATTCCGTTGTACGACAAAATGCGCGAGATGGATGCAGATTATTATGCCCGTCTGGAAAAGGCGGGATTCCTGCTCGATTGGGGCACAGACGGCTCGGGTCTTTTTGTGAAGTATTTGCGTCGAGGATCCGGCTATTACATTGACGTAGGAGCCAGCGAATTAATTGCCAGTGGAGATATCAAATTGGTTACCGGACAGCTTCGAGAGCTGACCGAGAACGCCATTGTCATGGACGACGGCACTGAGGTTCCCGCCGACGTTGTTGTCTACGCGACAGGCTA
>JBDNFV010000355.1:0-3150 GCA_041689635.1 Candidatus Nanopelagicales bacterium
GCACTCGGTGCTGGTTGCGCAAGTTGTGACACGACTTGCGCGTCATTGGCAAAATCGGCAAATTGTTGACCCAGCACAACGTCAATTCGTTTACCCCCACGAGCGTCATTAATCAGGGTCGCGCCGGGGAAGTGATAGGCCATGAGTTGCGCGCCCGCATCACCTTTGGGCCCGTAACGAATTTCTCCTTCACCCTCAATGACAACCCCGAGTGGATCGTTCTCAACCTGGGCAATTGCGAAACCGCGGACACCAAGAATCTTGGCGGCTTCCCCGGCAAGACCTACCCGCTTGGTTGAGTTGTAGACGTTCATGGTGACGCGTGAAGCGAGTGGAAGTACTTCAGCCGGTGTCACCATGATGGTGGTGCAGCCGGGAACCGAGGCCGAACCACTGGGAGAAGCGCTCGCTTCGGAGCCGTCAGCGCCGCCGGAGCCCTTCAACAGGGTTGCGATTGCGAAACCGACTCCGAAAAGCACCAGCATCGCCACGAAAATGAGCAGGACGGTTAGCCATAGTGGCCGTTGGGCCGGGCGGGTTTTGGGGCGGTTCATCCCCTGGGAAGTTGCCATTACGTCAAGAATAGCGTTTCTCGCGCAAAAATTCCTTCAACAATTGTGCCGATTCGCATTCCAGAACACCGGGAATTACTTCGACCTGGTGGTTCATTCGTTGATCGCGGACCAAGTCCCATCGGGATCCAACCGCGCCATATTCCTCATTCCACGCGCCAATCACCAATCGCGGAATGCGCGACATGGTAATCGCACCCGCACACATGGGGCATGGTTCAAGGGTTACATACATTGTCGAATTAAGAATCCGCCAGTTATCCAATTTTGCACCCGCTGCTCGGAGTGCCAGAATTTCCGCGTGCGCGGTCGGATCCTTCTGTTGCTCACGCGAATTTCCCGCTCGAGCAATAACCTCACCCTGGTCGGTCACGATCACCGCGCCAATCGGGATGTCCCCACGCTCGCCCGCAATTTTTGCCTGCTCGAGTGCTTCGCGCATGAACATTTCATTCACGTGTTGCGGATCTTCTTCCATGCGAGTTCGGCACCAATTCGCTTAAAAATCTCAGAGACTTGTTGATCCGGCTCCAGATCGGGGTTTTCGCAGATCATCGATAAATCCTCTGCTTTCACCCCAAAAATGGCGAAGAGATTGAGGTCACCAACCGCTTCATATTCTTCGAGGTCCTCCTCCTCCCATTCCAAATCAATGAGGTCGGCCGCGTCTTCCGCGATATCCCAATCAAGGAGTGCCAGGCCGTCACTGATGAGGGCTTCGGTCTTTCGAGAGTCGTGTCGCAGCACAATAAAGAACTCGTCGACGACTCCCACAACGGCGTAGACACCGCCTTCACCCGGGTATTGCCGGCACAGGGCCAACAGGTCATCGAGAACGATTGCTTGCTCGGCTGGAACATGAATTGCGTTCCAGAGCCCCTCTTCCCGCCACAAAATGGCGCTGTAATCAAGGTCCTCAGCCCGTACCTGTTCGGTTGCCATGGGCCAATAATTACATGTGGGACACCTCGCATGCGACCTCGATCCGTTTTTTGCGGGCGAACCTTGACATTGCACTAGTCTTCGGGGCATGCACACTCTTGTTGTTGACCATCCACTCGTCGCCCACAAGATGTCTCGTCTTCGCCGCGAAGAGACCTCGTCCGCAACATTTCGCCTACTGGCAGAGGAACTGGTCACCCTGTTGGCCTATGAAGCAACGCGTGGACTTGAAGTTGGTGAGGTTGAAATAAGGACACCCGTGAGTCCCACCGTTGGCCGAGAAATGACCGAGCCATTGCCACTGGTCGTCCCAATCTTGCGGGCCGGGTTGGGCATGCTCAACGGCATGGTGCGTCTGATGCCAACAGCCGAAGTTGGCTTCCTTGGGCTGGTGCGCGATGAAGAATCACTGACCGCATCAATCTATGCCGATCGCCTGCCAGATGACATTCACAACCGCCAGGTCTTCGTACTGGACCCAATGTTGGCCACCGGTGGCACCCTCATTGCGGCCATTGACATTCTGCTGGAACGCGGCGCTAAAGATGTCATCGCGATTTGTTTACTCGCCGCACCGGAAGGCCTGGCGCGACTTGAACAGGCCTATGGGGACAGAGCGGAAAATGTCACCATTGTCATTGCCGGACTCGACGAGCGTCTCAACGAAAAGGGTTACATCGTGCCCGGACTCGGTGATGCTGGGGACCGTCTCTACGGAACTGTTTAGTACCTAGATATTTTTGAGCGCCGAGACGACTTTTGTCAGCGAATCCTTTGCGTCGCCGAAAAGCAACATTGTTTTCGGGTCGAAAAGAACCTCGTTCTCGATACCGGCGAAACCTGGCCGCATTGAACGTTTAAGGAACACCACCTGCTGGGCTGCATCAACGTTAAGGATCGGCATTCCATAGATCGGCGCCGTTTTATCTGTTCGAGCTGCCGGGTTGACCACGTCATTGGCCCCCACCACAAGCACGACATCCGTTGACGCGAACTCAGGATTAATTTCATCCATTTCTTTGAGCAGTTCATACGGGACATTTGCTTCCGCGAGAAGAACATTCATGTGACCGGGCATGCGCCCAGCTACCGGGTGAATTGCGTAATCCACTTCAATCCCACGCTCGGTGAGCATCTCGGCAAGCTCGCGTAGCGTATTTTGCGCCTGGGCGACTGCGAGGCCGTAACCGGGGACCAAAATCACTTTGTTAGCAAAGCCGAGCATGATCGCAACGTCGTTGGCTGAGCCCGAACGCACCGGACGATCCTCACCGGTGCTTGCGCTCGTGCTGGCTTTGGCTGTGAATGCGCCAAACAGTGTCGCCGTCAAAGGCCGGCCCATCGCCTTGGCCATCAGGGTTGTCAACAACGTTCCCGAGGCGCCCACCAACGTTCCAGCGATCAAAAGCAGGACGTTGTCCAGCACGTAACCCGATGCAGCAACCGCCAAGCCGGTGAGTGCGTTGAGCAGCGAGATGACAATGGGGACGTCGGCGCCGCCAACGGGCAGCACGAACAGCACACCAAAAAGCAGTGATAGAGCAACGAGCGCTACCAGGACCCAGTCCTGTGGATCTGCGATGAGCCACACCCCGGCGCCCAGCGTCGCAACGGCAACCAAGATCGTGATGGGAGC
>JBDNFV010000356.1:0-3295 GCA_041689635.1 Candidatus Nanopelagicales bacterium
GCACTTGGGCTAACCCCGACTGCAGCGGCAACAGCTCGAAGTGACACATGATCAGCACCGACCGCGTCAACACTGGCCATGGCTTGTTCAATGAGAGCTTCGCTCAGATCACCGTGGTGATAGGAGCGCTTGGCGATCTCTTCGATCTCTTCGCGTTCCACCATGGCGACAGCCTAGCCAGCGACTAAAAAAGTTGGCCGGCGAAAACTCTCAGAATCCTCACCGGCCAACAGGTCAGCTCTTTACTACTTTTGTTTCGTGAAAATCATGTGCAATTCAATGACGGCTTCGGCAGGACCACGACCGGCTGACTGTAGGGAAACCCTCATGGTCTTGCCTTTCACTGACATGCCGTAGGCGCGAGCATCAAGGCCCTTGTCACCGGCGTCGTCAAAAACAATGACGTCTTTGGCATTGGAAAACCAGGTTCCTTTATTGGTTGTGATAATGGGAATATTGTCGGTGTACTTCCCATTTTTCTTCAGGTTAAGCATTGTGTCTGCCGTGCAGTACCAGCGCTCAGAGAATGCAGTGGTGGGCGTGGGGCAGGGCACGATTGGAGCATCTCCGATCTGAAGACCGGTCAACTTCCAGTTACCCGTTGGATCCACCGTTTTAGGTGCGGCTTGAGCCGAAGTGAGTGGGAGCGAAGCAATCAGCAGTGTTGCAGCGGTTGCTGCGATGGTGCGGCGAACGTTTCTTCGGTCAAACTTAGACATTGTGAAACCCTTCTCATTTGCGCCACGAAGTTGAGGCACGGGATTTTCGCACGATTTTTTGTTGTTGGCAGTCCCAGGCACCGAGTCAAACTTTCGTGTCCGTGATCGAGCAGGAATCCTGATTGATTAATCGGACGTTCAAGGCCCACAGCATAAACGCAAGCGAGATAAGCGCCAGGATCGGTTGAATCGGGGCGAACCACGAAATCGCACCACTTGAACCAAGAGCGAGAAGTACCAACTTATTGCACACTGGGCAACCGACAGCAAAGAAAGAAATGAATCCACCCAGTGTTCCGATTCGCAGCGACTTGTCCGTGTTCTCGACAACAACTTTGAGATCGGTACGCGACTCGCGCACATAGGTGGCGACCAAAAGCCCGCCAAGAACCGCGCTGAAGACCACGGTCGGGTAGGACCACCAAGTGGTCTCAATGGCGCGACCAAAAATTGGGTTGGGAATTACCGCGGTGGGTAATGCGATCACGAATCCAATCCCAAGCCCGGACAAGATGGCGGCATACCAGCGACGGGAAGTCCATTGGGACAGTGCCCGACGCCAAATCTGGGGACTAATTTTTATCCTCGATTTGGTCATCACATCGAAAGGCTACCCCGCGGCCTTTCTACTCATCAAATACCCATGGGGGTATCTGCTCCCGAGATGAAGTTCTCACAAATACGCTCGTACTGCGCGCTCAGCCCCTCGGTGTGGCACCGTTATGGGAACGGGAGCAACATCAGATCTTCTCTATGTCACATGCGGGCGAGTGCAATGGCTTTTGCTCTGGGGGGCTGCTGCCCTCGTGTGGATCACCTCGGCATTGACGGTAATTCTGTTGCCGCGGTACTTCCCCCGGCTTGCCAATGGTAACGAGCTGGGCCTTGAAATTGCCGACCCCAGATGTTACGCCATGTTGGCGACGTTTCCCGCTGGCTCTCGGGCGCCTTTGCTATCGCCTTCGTTCGACTTTTTCAGGCCGGCGTCCACGTCGATGTAATCAATCCAGATTTTATTGTGCTCGCCGACGTACCGGCGGCAATGGGATGTCGCTTCGGTCGTTGGTGGGCCTTATTCGTCCGCATCAACATGAGGCGAGGCACGAAAATCGGTGGGATTCCCTTTCACCTTCGACGGTGGGGCGTTGTCTTCCCGACTGCATCAATGGCTATCGCGATCAACCTGCTGGACGCGTTACCCGATTTATCCGGGATCCTCGAACTGACCGCCACCAGAGTTGGTGCGGGTGTTTGGCTCTTTATTGCAATCGGAAAATGGCCGAGGTGATCACGCATCGGACGTCGAGAGTGCGGAGTCGGTATCATGATGTTTGGTGCCTGCTAGCAGGTCGACTGACGGCGCACCGGCCGCGCTGCAGCATAAGCAGTGCGGGTTTATGAAGGACGAGTGTGACTACATACCTAAACCCAGAACTAAACCCAGACCGCATGCATACCCCCGACCAAGAACTCGTTGATCTGGTGCTTGCTTACGTCACCGAGCGCTTGGCATTGAAAGAAACGCCCATTGATGGTTTTGGCAACCGGACAGAAATGTATGAAGCACTCGAAGGCTTGATTGGTCCCGAACCCAAGGACCCTGCCTCGGTGCTTGGCATCTACGAAAAGTACCTCTCTGAGACGGTTCTTTCCGCTGACAGCCCACGATTCTTCGGCTTCATTCCAGCGGCACCGACGAAAGCATCCCTTCTCTTTGACATGGTGGTGTCGGCCTCGTCACTACAAGGATGCTCCTGGCTGGAAGCCGCCGGGGCAGTCATGGCGGAAAACCAAGCGTTGCGAACGATGGCAGATATTGCTGAGATGCCACAGAGTGCTGGTGGCACATTTGTTTCGGGTGGTAGCGCCGGAAACCTCTCTGCCCTCGTCGTAGCGCGCGACACTGCGCGGGCAAGGCGCAAGGCAAGTGGACAACCGCTGTACCAATTACAGGTCATCGTCAGTGATCAGGCGCACTCGTCCATTAAAAACGCGCTCAATATTGTTGACATGGGCGCCATCGTTATCCCCACAACTGATGGTCGAATGACTCGCGATGACCTTGCCCGCGGTCTTGAAAATCAAGACCTGTCCAATGTTGTCGCAATAGTTGCAACGGCGGGCACCACAAACGCCGGGATCGTTGACGAATTAGATGCCGCAGCAGATGCAGCAGAGAGTCACGGGTGGTGGTTCCACGTTGATGGTGCTTACGGTGGCGCCGGAATGTTGGATCCAAGGAAGCGGCAGATGTATGCGGGAATTGAGCGGGTTGATTCACTCGTCATGGACCCGCATAAATGGTGGTTTGCACCATTTGATTCAGCAGCGCTGCTTTATAAAGATCCACACCTAGCCAAAGCCATACACACCCAGGATGCTTCCTATCTTGACGTGATCCATACAGATGATCTCACCGAATTCAACCCAAGTGACTTGGCTTTTCACTTGACCCGCCGGGCTCGAGGCATGGCGCTGTGGTTTTCGCTGGCTGTCAATGGCCTTGACGCTTACCGTGATGCAGTTGTTGCTGGAAACGACATGGCCACGTACGCGGCACAGCACATCAAGGCCAA
>JBDNFV010000357.1:0-1157 GCA_041689635.1 Candidatus Nanopelagicales bacterium
CCTTGCTCGGCAGCCGCGTGGGCGGTCCAGGATGGGTCGTAAAGGTGCGGCCGCCCTATTGCGCACAGATCAGCCCGACCCGAGGCGATAATCGTGTTGACGTCATCCCAACTACTGATCGCACCGACGGCGATTGTGGGTACGCCAACTTGATTGCGAATCCGATCGGAATAAGGGGTTTGATAACTGCGACCGTAGGCCGGTTTCTCCGCAGAGGTCGTTTCACCCGTTGATACGTCAATGATGTCCGCGCCGTGGTCGGTAAATGCTTGCGCGATTGCTACGGCATCGGCGTCACTGAGCCCTTCGGGTACCCAATCGGTTGCTGAGATTCGCACGCTGATCGGCCTACCGGTGGGCCAGGCTGCCCGCACCGCATCAAAAACTTCCAACGGGAAAGCCAGTCGGTTGTCGATCGCCCCACCGTAAACATCCGTGCGCTTATTTGATACCGGCGACAGGAAACTAGCCAACAAAGAGCCGTGCGAGGCTTGGATTTCCAGCAGGTCAAATTCGGCTTCGGCCGCGCGCGTTGTTGCTTGCACAAATTCCCGAATCACCGTGTCCATGTCGGCCCGAGTCATTTCTCTCGGTACCTGACCTAATGGACTAAAGGGAACAGGGGAGGCGCCCATTGTTTCCCATGTGCCCGACTCTAACGCTTCGTCGCGGCCCTCGGACATCACCTTTGTTGAACCTTTTGGTCCGGAGTGTCCAATTTGAATACCTATTTTTGATTCGGTGGTGTGCACAAAATCAACGATCGTGCGCCACGCATCCCGCTGGGCATCATTCCAGATTCCCGTGCAGCCCGGAGTGACTCTGCCACCGGGTGAAATTGCCGCGAACTCGGTCAGGATCAGACCGGCTCCACCGAGCGCGCGTGCACCCAAATGCACTTCATGAAATTCGTTGGGTAGTCCATCGTGCGCGCTGTACGTGTGCATTGGCGCGACAACGACGCGATTGGGTAGCACCAGATCGCGCAGCTGGAAGGGAAGAAACATGGGTGGACGCGGGGTTGTTCCCACCGGTACCCGCCCAGATTTGATTTCACTCTCAAGAAGCCAATTATCAATCGAGGTGATGAAACTCGGATCGCGTTCCAACAGGTTGTCATAGGTTATTCGACGGCTACGCGTCATCAGGTTGAAGGC
>JBDNFV010000358.1:0-3175 GCA_041689635.1 Candidatus Nanopelagicales bacterium
ATTTCCTGCCACTTCCAATCTAGTAACTACTCGCAGACGACCCCGTCTTTGTCGCGATCGACATACCAGGAGTACTCCGCATCGCTGCCTTTTGAATAAGGGCCGAAGCCGGCTGAGATTGCTTCACCGCAGGTACCAAAGCGCGGGTCGCTCGCGGTGTTTGATCCCGTTCCGCTCGATGGACTGGACGAACCCGACCCGCTGCTTGGTTTCGTGCTGGTAGCGATCGTGGTTGACGCTCGTGGCGGGACTGCCATCGTCCCTTTGCAATTGGATAACAGTTGACGTAACGTGCTTTTCTCTTGACTGTCTACTGATAATCGCCAGCGGAACTTGACGCCGATCCAACTCTTTGCATACAAACAAAGAGTTTTACCCGGTAACCAGTCGGATGGATCGCGGTCACCCTTGGATCGGTTGGAACTAGCGCTCACCGCGATCAACGACAACGCGTAACCCTGATCATTTGCATAACGCTGCCGGGTAGAGCTATCCCAGCGCCACGCCCCCGAGTCCCACGCTTCTTTCAGGGGAACGAAATGATCAATGTCAAAGTTACTCGGGTTCGTCGTGCTGACACCGTCGTACTGGGACACCCACGTGCCGTTGACAACCCTGCAGCCCGAGATAGTCCCGGACACCCGTTCGACAACGAGAACTTCTTCGCGGGTATCGCACCCGTCAGAGTCAAGATCAGACCAATGCTTAAACAGGTCGCGGTTGTAACCGGACGTTACTTCATTGGACACCGGGAGGGCATTAAGAATGCGGACTGGGTCAACTTTTGTGGCGCCGGTTGCGGTCGGCGCGAATCCGATTGATATCGCGGCAAAAATGGCCGCCACGAGTGCCCGCCGGATGAATGACTTGCCTACCCGCTGACCGAACATGCCACACCCCCCTTGATCCAAACTATAACAAGGGGAGTGTGAAAACGTTAACCTTCGATGGGAATCCGGATTTCCTCTTCACGAGCAACGACGTTTCCGTCGGCGTCGTAAACCGTGATGATCTCGTCTTCCAATACCAATTCACCATCGGCATCGAGTACGTCGATGATTTCGTCCACGAGTGAACCTTCGGCTCCGGTCGCGACGATTACCTCGTCTGAAACCGCACCGATAACTTCGTCATTTTCGTCGAGCAGGATATTTACGGTGAGGTCATCGCCTATTTCAATTTCGCCCGAGTCCACAATTTCGTTTGCCACGATTCCCACTTTCATTGTTCTGGATGCCTTGAGTATCAGACTGTAGTGAGACGAATATCTTGTACCTGATTGCGGGCTGCCATGGCGGCTGAATCGGTTTGCGCCACATGTGCCTGCAGTTCGGCGGCGACCCGATCTTGGTAGTGAGTGAGCTCGCGATCAACCCGGTCTTGATCCCAGCCGAGCTCGGCGCCCATGATCTGGACCACTTCTGCCGCGGCTTCCAATCCTTGGTCTGGGGTTTCAATTGAAAGGTGGGTGCGCCTAGTCAAGATGTCGTCGATGTGGAGTGCGCCTTCATGGGTTACGGCGTAGACGGCCTCAACGCGCAAGTAACCAGCCCCACCTGCAATTGGTTGGGCGAGTTCCGGTCGGTATTTCAGGATTGAGGTGAGGTCACGTGTCATAGATCCGTATCGACCGAGCAGGTGATCAATTCCTTCAACGCTGAGACCCAAAGTCTTTCCGTTGGACCGCAATTGGGCTTGGACCTCGGTGAGATGCGTGGCACCAATCAATAGGATATTTTGCGTATCAGATTCAGGAATGTCCTGAGCCAGCCCGCGGCTTTGCAGATCATCGATGGCCGCGTTGACCACGTCTTCGGCCATCACCCGATACGTGGTGTATTTCCCGCCGGCAATTGTGGTGAAACCAGGGACACTCGTTTCGACGGCATGCTCCCGGCTCAGGTCACTCGTAGCACCTGCTTTACCTCTGATCAATGGACGTAGTCCGGCATAGACACCATCGATATCGTCGACGCTCAGTTCAACATTGAGGACTCTATTCACGTTGCGTAAGAGGTACTCGATATCCGTTGCACTCGCGGCCGGGTGGTCAAGGCCTTGCTCCCACGGGGTGTCCGTTGTTCCAATGAGCCAATGCGCTCCCCACGTGCGAATAAACATGACGCTGTCCTCGGCTCTGACAAAGACGGAAACTTCCGAGTCAATCCGGTCGCGTGGCACCAAAATATGAACGCCTTTGGAAGCCTGTACCGAGAAGTCGGAGCTACCACCCGCCATTTTTTGAAGTGAATCAGTCCACACTCCGGTTGCGTTAATGACCGTCTTGGCCGCGATATGGAACTCACGACCGCTTTCAAGGTCCTTCACATCAGCGCCAGTGACGACACCGGATTCGTCGTGGGAGATGCCAATGACTTTTAACGCTGTCGCGGCTACGGCGCCGTAGGCTGCGGCGGTGCGAACGAGTTCCAACGTGTGACGTGAGTCGTCCACTTGGGCATCAAAAAACGAAATGCCTCCGACCAAACTTTTTTGCGACAGTCCAGGTGCGCGAGATAAAACTTGCTTGCGACTCAGATGCTTGTGACGCGGAACCGCACCTGCCCCGCCGATTGTGTCGTACAGGAAAAGCCCAGCGCCCATGTATGCCCGCTCCCAGATGCGATGCTCAATCGGGTAGATAAATTCAATGGGGTGCACCAGGTGCGGGCAGAGTTTTTCCAGCATGAGACCGCGTTCTTTTAACGCTTCGCGGACGAGACCAAAGTTAAATTGCTCCAAGTAACGTAGGCCGCCGTGGAAAAGTTTGCCTGAGCGACTTGATGTTCCGGCTGCCCAGTCTCGCATTTCAACGAGCGCGACACGTAATCCGCGAGATGCGGCATCGAGTGCGGTCCCAGCGCCGGTAACTCCCCCGCCAATCACCAAAACGTCAAATTCTTGCTCGGCCAATGCGGCCAACGCATGTTCGCGCTGGCTTGGGCTCAACACTGAATTCGCTAATTCCATCCGCCCATCTTCGCAGATCACCAGCAACTCGCCCATTACGGTTAGGCATGACTTTTTCCATCGTGGCGCGCAGCGAAGACGGAGACCGATTCGGCGTTGCCGTTGCGAGTAGATTTCTGGCAGTCGGATCAGCCGTTCCCGGTGTTGACGTCACCGCCGGGGCAATAGCAACCCAGGCGTGGGCAAATCTTTCCTATGTCCCTCG
>JBDNFV010000359.1:0-1561 GCA_041689635.1 Candidatus Nanopelagicales bacterium
GAGGAGAGTTCCATGATTTTACGCAGGTCCTTTGCAATTCAGCGCGTGCAATCCCGCGGAATGTACGGTGGCACCTTAGATTTCGTGGTGTCTCCCGTCGGCAAGGGGACTCATTGGTTGACCAAGTTGCGGCGACATGACCCCTTGAGTTTGGTGGGTCCGCTAGGCAAACCCTTTACGCTACCCACGAAACCTGTGACCTGTGTCCTTGTCGGTGGTGGTTACGGTTCGGCACCGTTAATCATGTTGGCGGAAAGATTGCGTGATCGGGGCTGCCGGGTGGACACAATCATTGGAGCTTCGACAGAGGAAAAACTGTATGGAGGTCTGGAGTTAAAGAGAGTATCAACGTCGCTCACCTTGACCACCGAAGATGGCACCGTTGGAATCCAGGGACGGGTGACGGATGCCTTGATCACGACGTTGGAGTCAGCAAAAGTCGATGTCGTTTACGCGTGCGGGCCGATGCCCATGTTGGCGAGCGTGGCCCAAGTATCCACGGCGGGCAAAGTATTCAGCCAATGTTCGGTTGAGGAGTCCATGGCGTGCGGAATTGGCGTGTGCATGACGTGCGTTCTGCCCGTGATTGGTGATGACGGCGTTACCCGCATGCTCCGTTCCTGCATTGACGGTCCAGTTTTTAGGGGGGATCGTGTTCGGTGGTCCGACATCGGCACCATCCCAGAGGGTACGTGGGGTAAGGAGGCGGCGCGACCATGACGGGAGCCGTAACCTTAACGGGAAATACAACGGGTGAAGCTCATTTATCCGGGTTCGATTTGCGAGCCATCGTCGGGTCCCTTGAATTGAACTCACCAATTTTGACGGCATCGGGGTGCGCCGCAGCCGGGCGTGAACTCGATAATTATTTCGACATTACCGCCATCGGCGGCATTGTCACCAAAAGCATCATGCTCGCACCGCGTTCGGGCCGGGCCACACCTCGCATGGCGGAAACCCCGAGTGGCATGCTCAATTCAATAGGCCTTCAAGGTCCAGGTATTGAAAATTTTATCGAGAATGATTTGGCGTGGCTGCAACAGCGCGGAGCTCGCACAATCGTTTCCATTGCTGGGGGTACCGTTGACGAGTTTGGTAAAGTTGCGGCGAAACTTCGCATGGCAGGCGGGTTTGACGCAATCGAAGTTAATATTTCTTGTCCCAACGTGGAAGATCGCGGCCAAGTCTTCGCGTGTCACCCCGATTCAGCAGCACAAGTAATTCAAACTGTCCGGCGAAACAGTGATAATAAGATACCCATTTTTGCCAAGTTGTCACCCGATGTTACCGACATCGTTGAGATCGCGGCCTCCGTTACGCAAGCTGGTGCAACCGGTGTTTCAGTCATCAACACTCTGCTCGGCATGGTCATCAACACAACGACCATGCGACCAGCGCTAGCCGGTGTGACCGGAGGGCTTTCCGGCCCCGCAATCAGGCCGATCGCGGTCCGGTGTATTTGGCAGATCCGCAACGCGCTCCCTGATGTCCCCATTATCGGAATGGGCGGGGTTCGCACCGGACACGATGCGCTCGAGATGATTCTTGCTGGCGCCAATGC
>JBDNFV010000360.1:0-9540 GCA_041689635.1 Candidatus Nanopelagicales bacterium
GGACCCAACACGCATACATCCCTCACCCACAATGGTTTATCCCCAGTGTGCACAGGACCTATGACTACTACTACCTATATCAATAATTAGATGTTATAACTACTCATCACACTTCATCCGGTAATCCACCAGCATTGTGGTTGCTCTCACAAAAGAAATGCAGATAGTGCACACTAAGGCTTTGCTTAAACACTGATCTTGAGACAGGGGCATGAAATAATGCACATCCGTGTTGAACGCGACACGTTGGCACACGCCGTCACGTGGGCTGCGCGAACTCTGCCATCACGGCCATCGATGCCGGTTCTCTCTGGGGTCATGTTGATAGCTGAACAGGATTCACTCACCCTGTCTAGTTTTGATTACGAAATATCTGCGCGGGTGCAGGTAAATGTTGACGTTATTGAATCCGGTAAAGTTCTCGTGTCCGGTCGGCTTTTAGCCGACATTACAAAGTCGCTTCCACCGGCACCGGTTGTTCTTAAACTCGATGGTAATCGGGTTTCCATTGAATGTGGGCGCAGTTCATTCACGTTGCCAACACTTCCGGTAGAGGATTATCCGGCATTACCCGACATGCCAACGACAGCCGGTAGTGTTGATGGCGACGTTTTTGCCGAAGCAGTTGCACAGGTTGCAATCGCCGCTGGCAAAGATGACACGATTCCCGTTCTTACCGGTATCCGAATGGAGATCGATGGCTCGAGCATCACATTGGCGGCAACAGATCGCTACCGGTTGGCGGTTCGCACCTTCCCATGGTCTCCCAGCACAACGTCGATCGAACTTAACACCTTGATCCCGGCTCGAATTTTAGCCGATGCTGCAAAAAGTATGGGTTCATCAAAAATTGTTGAATTAGCTATCGCACCCGACGGTGAAAAACTTATCGGTTTTGAGGCAGAAGGTATGCGAACAACTACCCGGCTCCTTGATGGCGAATTTCCGAAATATAGATCGTTACTTCCTAATGAGAGTTCGACCACCGCAATTGTTGATACCTCCGAATTAGTTAATGCGGTGAAGCGCGTTGCTCTCGTGGCCGAACGTAATATGCCAATCCGCATGAATTTTAATAATGGGGAAATTAATATGCGAGCTGGATCAGGTGATGATGCCCAAGCAACCGAGGTCCTTGAAGTAGACCTTGAGGGTGATCCCATTGAAATTGCTTTTAATCCTGGTTATCTCCTCGACGGACTCAACGCAATTGATGCACCAAAAGTTCGATTCTCATTTACTCTCGCCACAAAGCCTGCGGTTATTACCGGGATGACAAGCGACAACGCTGATACACGGGCTGACTATCGTTATTTATTGATGCCTGTACGTTTGACGGGCTGATTCATGTGGGTGCAAGCCCTTCATCTTGATAATTTTCGCTCCTACAACGAGATACTCATTGAATTTGGGCCAGGAGTTAATATCCTGATTGGATCAAATGGCCAAGGGAAAACGAATATTGTTGAAGCGATTTATTATCTTGCGACTCTCAATTCACATCGTGTTGCAAGCGAAAACCCACTCGTTAGTGCTGGAAAGACATCCGCCGTCATTAGGGCCCGGATTAAAGAGGCGGATCGCACCGTCGCAATTGACCTGGAAATCACTCCCGGTAAAGCGAACCGAGCAAAAATAAATCGTTCACCACTTCCGCGGATAAGAGATATTTTGGGGATTGTTCGGGTGATCATGTTTGCACCGGAAGACTTAGCCTTGGTCAAAGGCGATCCCAGTGAACGTCGAAGTTTCATGGATCAAACCTTGGTTCAGCGAACACCTCGATTTATGGGTGTGAAGAATGATTATGAAAAAGTACTTCGACAACGAAATGCACTACTTAAATCCTCGCACCGTGAAAACATTGAGAGCACCCTCGATGTGTGGAATGACCAGCTAGCACAACTTGGCGCCGAAATTACTTACACCAGGATTCAATTCGTTAGTGATGTAAAACCTTTTATTCAAAAAAGATATCATGCAATTAGCGGTGGGGAAGCTGCCGTTAGTTCATCGGAAATACTTCTCTCTTATCAATCCAAGTACTTACCAGCAGATGAGATCGAAGCATTAACGCAAAGCGACATTCGAAACCACATACTGGAACAGTTGGCCGTGCGGAAAAAGGATGAACTCATTCGAGGAGTTACCCTGGTTGGTCCACACCGTGATGAACTCTTCATTGGTCTGGGTGGATTACCTCTCAAAGGCTACGCATCACACGGGGAATGTTGGTCCGCGGCTTTAGCGCTTCGGGTCGCGAGCGCTGATGTATTAAAAGCCGACGGAATCGAACCAATACTTATCCTCGACGATGTTTTTGCTGAGCTTGATGTGATGCGTCGTGCCACAATCTTAGAACTGACGAAAGATGCGCCACAAGTTTTTATTACGGCCGCGGTTGAATCCGATGTCCCCACCGAACTCGGTGGGGCGCGCTTCTATGTGTCATTAGGTTCGGTCGTTGCCCAAGGCGCTGATGTGGGTGAATGAGGATCTCACGCCGGAGGAACAAGCTCAGGCGGCAGACCGGCTCTTGCGCCGAACAACGCGAGGGCCCGCGTCCAAGAGGACAGTGAAAAGTGCGCGAAGTGGAAGAGATCCTGAACTTCTCGGCAGCGCCGTGGACAAACTAGTGGTTGAAAATGGGTGGGAGCAAGAAAGTTCGATTGCCCAACTACTCAATTCCTGGTCCCGCATCGTCGGGGCCGATATTGCCGACCATTGTGTTCCGGACGGTTTTGCAGATGGAACGCTGCGACTCAGCGCCGAATCAACGGCCTGGGCAACCCAACTGCGTCTGATGCAGAACCAGATAATGGCCAAAATTGCCAATGAAGTGGGTGATGGGGTCGTCCGCAAGATTTCGATTTTTGGACCCCAAGCTCCGTCGTGGAAGAAAGGAGCATGGCATGTATCCGGCAGAGGCCCCCGCGACACATACGGATAGCCCTGAGACCTTTTCTGAAGTAGTCGAATTTGGCCCCTAGCGCGAAAAAGGACGGATTTTCTAGTCTAAATAGCATGGCCACTAGCAAGTGGGGGGTCACTAGGCTCATATATCGCTCATTATTCGTTTCTGGGCTAGGTGATGTCAGGACTTCGGGGTAGACTGCGATCTTTGTCGTATTTATTAGTTCCACGCCAGGAGGCCCCAAAATGACCTACGACGCCAGTGCGATCCAGGTTCTCGAGGGCCTTGATGCGGTGCGTAAACGCCCCGGAATGTACATCGGTTCAACGGGTGAGCGGGGCCTGCACCACTTGGTCTACGAGGTGGTGGATAACTCCGTCGACGAAGCCTTGGCAGGACACGCCACCAAAATCTCGGTCACGATCCTGCCAGATGGCGCTATTCGGGTCATCGACGACGGCCGTGGAATTCCCGTTGATGAGCATCCGATTGAAAAAAAACCAGCCGTCGAGGTCGTTTTGACCGTATTGCACGCCGGTGGCAAATTCGGCGGTAGCGGGTATTCGGTTTCCGGTGGTCTACACGGTGTGGGTGTTTCCGTGGTCAACGCACTCTCTACCGACCTCGCGGTCGAAATTCATCGTGATGGAAACGTGTATCGCCAACATTACAAGTACGGCGCACCCACAGCTCCTCTTGACAAAGGAGAAGCAACCAGTCGCACGGGAACCACGGTGACTTTCTGGGCCGACGCTGACATATTCGAAACCACCACCTACGACTTCACCACCCTGTCTCGCCGTTTCCAAGAGATGGCGTTCCTCAACCGTGGCTTGACGCTGGAGCTCACCGACGAACGTCCCGGCTCGTCCGTCGCGGTCGACCTTGTTGACGCGGCTGCTGTGGTTGACTTGGAGAACCCAACCGAGGCCGTTGAAACGGTCCGCCACGTTTCCTACATGTATGACGGCGGGATCTCCGACTTCGTTCGTCACATCAATGCAAGTAAAGGGGTGGCAAATCCAACCGTTATTGATCTCATTGCTGAGAACGAGACAAAGACACTGAGCGCCGAGATTTCAATGCAGTGGAATAACTCCTATGCCGAGTCGGTCTATACCTTCGCGAACACGATTAACACAACCGAAGGCGGAACCCACGAAGAAGGTTTTCGTACCGCACTCACATCTTTAGTTAATAAGTTCTCCCGCGAATGGAATATTCTCAAAGAGAAAGACATTAATCTTTCCGGTGAAGACATCCGCGAAGGACTCACCGCGATCGTTAGTGTGAAACTTGTTGATCCACAGTTCGAAGGTCAAACAAAAACTAAACTCGGTAACACCGAAATGAAGGCTTTCGTTCAAAAAGTGGTGAACGACCAACTGGGTGCTTGGTTCGAGCAAAACCCGGCCGAAGGCAAAGAGATTGCGCGTAAATCGATGAACGCGGCAACAGCGCGCATCGCGGCCCGGAAAGCCCGCGACCTTGCCCGCAACCGAAAAGGACTCCTCGGCGGCGCCGGGATGCCCGGTAAGTTAATTGACTGCTCTAGTCGGGAGCCCGAGGACTGTGAAGTATTCATCGTCGAAGGTGACAGTGCCGGTGGTTCGGCGCGACAAGGCCGCGATCCGCGGACCCAGGCAATTTTACCCATTCGCGGAAAAATTATTAACGTGGAAAAAGCTCGGATTGACAAGGTACTTCAAAACACCGAAGTACAAGCATTGATCTCGGCTTTTGGTACTGGTATCCAAGAAGAATTTGATCTTAATCGGTTGCGGTACCACAAAGTTGTTCTGATGGCCGACGCCGACGTTGACGGGCAGCACATCCGGACCCTGCTGCTAACTTTCCTATTTCGCTTTATGCGTCCACTCGTTGAAACTGGTCACGTATTCTTGGCCCAACCTCCATTATTCAAAATCAAGTGGTCACGTGAGACCGCTGATTTCGCATATTCGGATCGGGAAAAAGACGCGATCATCGAGGCAGGGATTGCAGCGGGTAAACGTCTGCCCAAGGAAGAGTCAATCCAGCGCTACAAAGGTCTCGGCGAAATGAACGCTGACGAATTATGGGATACCACCATGAATCCAGCTGAGCGGGTACTTCTGCAGATCACCCTCGACGACGCGGCGCAGGCTGACGAAATGTTCAGCGTCTTGATGGGCGAAGACGTTGAGTCCCGCCGAAACTTCATCCAACAAAACGCCCGCGATGTGCGCTTCCTCGATATTTAGACAAGTAACCACCAGCTAAATAACTGCTCGCCGAGAAACTACGTTACGGAGAACATCGTGTCAGACGACATTGAAGTAGTAGAAGAAGTCAGTAGTCACGGCCGGATTGAACCGGTCGACCTGCAGACAGAAATGCAACGTTCCTATCTCGATTACTCGATGTCGGTTATCGTTTCTCGCGCACTACCCGATGTGCGCGATGGACTCAAGCCGGTCCACCGCCGCGTTCTCTACGCAATGTATGACGGTGGCTACCGACCGGATCGAAACTTCTCCAAAAGCGCCCGCGTGGTCGGTGATGTTATGGGTAACTTCCACCCACACGGAGACAGTGCGATCTATGACGCACTCGTGCGTTTAGCCCAACCGTGGTCGCTGCGTTACCCGCTCGTACAAGGCCAAGGAAACTTTGGCTCACCGGGTAACGACCCCCCCGCGGCCCAGCGCTACACCGAGTGCCGGATGGCACCCCTCGCCATGGAGATGGTGCGCGATATCGACGAAGACACCGTTAATTTTCAGCCGAACTACGACGGTCGCACCCTCGAGCCATCGGTTCTGCCCAGTCGGTTCCCTAACCTTCTGGTGAATGGAAGTTCGGGTATTGCAGTTGGCATGGCCACCAACATTCCACCGCACAACCTGCGGGAAATTGCAGCGGGCGCTCAATGGCTCCTCGCCAACCCGGAGTCAACGAGTGAACAACGCCAAAGCGCACTCATGGAACTGATCAAGGGACCAGATTTCCCCACGGGTGCACTCATCGTTGGCCGTAAGGGAATCGAAGATGCCCAGCGCACCGGACGTGGATCGGTCACAATGCGCGCGGTGGTTACGGTCGATGAGGACAAACGCGGCCGCCAGATCTTGGTTGTCACAGCGCTTCCTTATCAAGTGAACCCCGACAACCTTCTCCTGCGTATTGCTGAACTTGTCGGTGACGGAAAACTCACCGGGATCTCAGATGTCCGCGATGACTCCTCATCTCGTACCGGGATGCGATTGATCATTGAACTCAAACGCGACGCAGTAGCCCAGGTCGTACTCAATCAGCTGTTTAAGCACACCCAACTCCAAGACAACTTTGGGGCAAACATGTTGGCCCTCGTTGACTCGGTGCCACGTACGTTGACGTTGGAACAGTTCTTGAGTTACTGGGTTCTCCATCAGATTGAAGTAATCCAACGCCGTACCCGCTTCCGTTTGCGTAAAGCTGAAGAGCGAGCGCATATTCTTAGTGGTTACCTCAAAGCACTTGACGCCCTCGACGCCGTCATTGCCTTAATTCGCGCGAGTGCAACCGTTGATGACGCCCGTACCGGATTGATTGAACTTCTCGAGATCGATGAGATTCAGGCAACCGCAATTCTGGATATGCAATTACGCCGTCTTGCGGCATTGGAACGTCAAAAAATTATTGACGAACACGATGAACTGATGACTAAAATCGCCGACTACAACGACATCCTGGCATCGGATCAACGACAGCGAACTATTGTCAGTGACGAATTGACCGAAATCTCCGACAAGTTCGGTGATGAACGTCGCACCGAAATTGTTCCTTGGGACGGCGACGTCACAGACGAAGATCTTATTGCGGTCGAAGACGTTGTTGTCACGATCACCTCCGGTGGTTACGCCAAGCGCACCCTGCGCGACCTTTACCGTTCCCAGCGCCGTGGTGGTCGTGGGGTCAAGGGCGCAAACCTGCGTCAAGACGACGTTGTTGAACACTTGTTTGTTACTACTACCCACCATTGGATTTTGTTTTTTACCAACCTTGGTCGGGTTTACCGCGCCAAGGCCTACCAACTACCCGAAACCGGACGCGATGCCCGGGGGCAGCACGTGGCCAACCTGTTGGCATTCCAACCGGATGAAACAATCGCCCAAGTCCTCGCAATCCCGGACTATGCGGCAAGTGATTACCTGGTGCTCTCAACCCAAGCCGGCATGGTGAAGAAAACTCGCCTTGGTGAGTACGACACCAACCGTCAAGGTGGAATCATCGCCATCAATCTGCATGAAGGCGATCAACTCATGGGGGCCCGTCTTGTCTCAGAGACCGACGACCTACTCCTGGTCTCTAAAAAGGGTCTCTCCGCGCGTTTCACCGCCAATGACGCGACCCTGCGCCCCATGGGCCGGGCCACCGGCGGTGTCATCGGGATGCGGTTCCGGGCTGGGGATGCACTCTTATCCATGGACGTTGTCACCCCGGGAACATTCGTGGTTACCATCACCGACGGCGGTTTCGCCAAGCGAACCTCAGTTGATGAATGGGCGGCAAAGGGCCGTGGCATCAAGGGTGTTCGCGCCATGAAACTCCCGGAAGAACGCGGCGAGCTTGTCGGCGCCATGGTCTGCTCAGAAACGGATCAGATTTTTGCCATTGCCTCAAATGGTGTTGTGATTCGCACCAGGGTCGATGAAATCCGTGCCTCAGGCCGGGACACCATGGGGGTGCGCATGATGCGCTTAGGTGAGGACGTCAATGTTGTTGCCGTCGCTAAAGGCACCGAAGACGAAGAAGACAGCGCTGAAGGCGAAGTGATCGCCGAAGTAACCGGAGAAGTCGACGTCCAGGCAAGCGAGTGACCGGGGGTCCGCGGCGGGCACGGCTCTACGTATCCAGGCTTGACCCCTGGTCGGTGACCAAAGCGGCCTTCATCCTCTCACTCACCATTGGAATCATTCTCGTCATTGCGGTCACAGCCGTCTGGTTTATGTTGGACCGCACGGGTGTGATCGAATCCTTCTCTGGAACAGTCACCGACGTGGTCGGCAGCACAAGTGGCCTTGACCTGGTCACGTCCCTCGGGTTTACTCAAGTTATTGGTGCAACACTCATTTTGGCGTCGGTTGAAATCGTTTTAATTTCGGCCCTTGCGGGACTGTTCGCAATCCTTTACAACCTCACCGTAAGTATCACCGGCGGCGTTGAAGTCGTGCTTTCAGAAGATGCCTGAACCACATTACTTTTGGGACAGTGCAACGAGGTACTCGCCGTAACCACTCTTCAACAGTGGTTGCGCTAACTCAATAAGTTGTGCTGATGTTATCCAACCATTACGCCACGCAATTTCTTCAACGCAACCAACCTTGGTGCCGGTGCGGTCCTCCATCACCCGGACAAACTCGCCGGCATCTTGCAGCGAGCGGAATGTGCCGGTATCCAGCCACGCTGTTCCACGCTCCAACACGGCAACCTTAAGTAAGCCGGCCTGCAAGTAGTGATCGTTGACCGCAGTGATTTCCAGTTCACCGCGATCAGAAGGTTTAATCGACTTGGCCACCTCAACAACGGTGTCGTCATAGAAATACAAGCCGGGAACAGCGTATGAACTCTTAGGGCTTACCGGTTTCTCTTCAATCGAGGTCACTACTCCGGACTCGTCAAATGCAACAACACCGTATTCGCTGGGGTTAGCAACTTCATAGGCAAAAACGTGGGCGCCAACTACCGAGGTTAACTCTGCGAGTTTACGCCCCAGCGAAGGTCCATAAAAAAGATTATCGCCCAAAATGAGGGCAGCGGACTCGCCCGCTAAAAACGTTTCACCGATTAAAAACGCTTGTGCCAGACCCTCGGGCTTGGCTTGGGCGGCAAAACTGATACTCATTCCCCAGGCCGAACCATCACCGAGTAGACGAGCAAATGAATCCGAATCCTCAGGGGTCGTGATTACCAATACCTCACGAATACCCGCAGCCATCAGGGTGGCGAGGGGGTAGTGCAGCATTGGCTTGTCGTAGACCGGAAGTAACTGCTTGCTCACCCCCTTAGTGATCGGCCACAGGCGACTTCCCGTTCCCCCAGCAAGAATGATTCCCTTCACCGGGCAAGGCTATCGGTCTGGATGAGCCACGAGCGAGCACAGTCGTGCCGATCCAAAAACGGTGGACCGTCATTGGCTGTGCCCCTGAAAACGTGGTGAGGGGGAGTCGGGTAGTCTCGGCACGCTATTTCGGGCCCATAGCTCAGCTTGGTTAGAGCGCTTCCCTGATAAGGAAGAGGTCGATGGTTCAAGTCCATCTGGGCCCACCCCCCCACCCCGTCAGACTTTCCCAGTTCCTGGGAAAGTCTGACAAAAACCGGGTGTTTTAGCCAGATTATGTCCATCTCAACCCGGTGGCACGCCGTTCTGGCCCGCCCATGACGCAGTCCAGAATCACGGGATGGCTTTTTCTCGGTGCTCGCATGTGCGAATATGACCATAGATGAGCACAACGCCGCCTCATCCCACATTGCCAGATGGGAAACCATGGCTTGAGCGTGAGTGGAGCCGTGTATCTTGGACCTATGAAAAAGCTGCTGCTACTTGTTCTGCTGGCCGGTGTTGGGTACCTGGTGTACCGAAAGATGAACGAGGCCGAAAATGA
>JBDNFV010000361.1:0-3234 GCA_041689635.1 Candidatus Nanopelagicales bacterium
AGTAACCCAATTCGTTTACCCGACTTTGTACGCACGGCAGCTTCAAAGTACAAAATTGAACCAGTCTTACCAATCTCGACCACTTCTTCATTGTGCTTAATGACCGGCGCTTCTTGAATTACTACCATTTTGGTGGTTTCTGCGTTGACCGGCGATGCGATCCCCAGACTGAAAGCCAGTGCACCCACAAATGATCCAATTAGCATTTTTCGAGAAAAGTTCATTCCTATCGGCTCCCTAAAGGCTATGTTGAACAGACTATGTTTTCACGATGTAAATTTACACCGACCACGGATCTTAACAAAAACGAAATGAGTGCCATGCCAAACATCGCGATCCGGCCCGCCCGAGCAACCGACATCCCAACGATTCTTGCCATGGTTGCAGAACTTGCCGAATTTGAACGTGCCGCCGCCGAGGCGGTGGCTACCGTAAACGACTTTGAGTCGGCGCTTTTTGGTGAAAACCCTGCGGTTTTTGCGCTATTGGCAGAGGTTGATGGACAGAGCGCTGGATTTGCCCTGTACTTCAAAAATTTCTCTACCTGGCTTGGCAAACACGGTCTCTACTTGGAGGACCTCTATGTGCGCCCTGAATTTCGCGGGGGTGGCATCGGGCAAGGTCTGCTCTCCCATTTGGCGCAGGTGTGCGTAGATAACGGTTACCCGCGGTGTGAATGGCAGGTCCTCGACTGGAATGAAAGTGCACGCACGGTGTATGACCAGGTCGGGGCCCAAGCCCGCACCGAGTGGATCCCTTATCGGGTCAGTGGAGGTGCTCTGATTGAGTTGGCAGATAAGGCGCAACAATCATGACGCACGTCTCGCTCTGTATTCCCAACGAGCCCGAATACCTCAGGGTAATTCGACAGATTGCCATGGTGGTGGGGGCTAAAGCAGATTTAACCCTCGATGCCCTCGATGAAGGCCAACTCGCCAGTGACGAGGCAGCCAATATTTTGATGAAGTTTGCCGAGCCCGATGATGCACTCTATTTTGATTGGTCAGCGGAACCCGGATTGCTCCACCTCCGGTCGAGGACCCGTTGTCTTTTGCTCGAACTTCCTGATCTGCCAAAAACCTTGGAGTACGCGTGGGTGATCATCTCCGCGATCACCAGCGACCTTGATATCTATCTCAACAACAATGAGCTCCATGTGAATCTCACCGTGAAAAGTACCCGGTAATCATGCTCAGCGCGGGAGCGGTGAATAACCTGATTGTTGAATTACGCTCCCCCGACACAACGCAGTTCCGTGCCGACGCAATTAAAAGTGAAATTGTCGATGAGCATCAGGGTTTGATTCGACATTTCATTCGATTTCGAGAGACCCAGTCCTATGAAGACCTCGTACAAATCGGAACGATTGGAGTTTTGACGGCAATCGAGAAGTTCGATCTTGATCGAAAGGTGGCGTTCGGGACCTTTGCGGGTGAGGAGATCAAAAGCGAACTTTCTCATTTCCGGCGCGATGACGGAATAATTCGAGTCTCTCGCACGCTCACGTCGCATCTGGGAAAAATACAAGCGGCGCAGGAGTCATTTGTCGCCCGGAACAATGTGCAACCCAGTTTTACCGAACTTGAAAGTTGCCTGGACCTGACTCGGAGTGAGATCTTAAATGCCTTGCAAGCAAACCACAGCACACAGATCGCCTCCCTCAACGACCCCGACCTTCATATTGACGCTGCCAATTCACAGAACGAATACGACTTTATCGACGAATGGGAATCAGTTCGGCCGGCTATTGATCTCCTCACACCGCTTGACCGAAAAATTCTGGGAATGCGCTTTGTTGAGCAAAAAATTCAGGGTGACATCGCCAAAGAACTCGGCATGAATCAAATGGCGGTTTCACGCCGACTTGATTCAATTGTTAGCCAGCTTCGTCACGCAGTAAATACTGAGTAATTCTTGGTGTGAAAGCAAGAACGATCCCAGCAACAGCCGCGATCGTCACCGTGATCGCAACTACTTTCTCTGCGCTACCGCTGGCGCCGGTGAGCGGGACGCTGACGACGAGGGCCAGTAGTTGCGCCAGCAGAAATGGCGCCCGCGCCCAACGCTTTGCGGAGAACCAACCCCACGAGACCAGAAGCATGCCCAGCCCAAATACGAGGAAAATGATCACTTCCAAGGTCACCCCCGGTGCGTTAGCAACTTCACTCGGGCCGCTTACGCCGAATCGCGCTACGCCAACCACGACCAAAATGGCGTACACCACGTAAAAGATTCCCTGGACCAGACTGATGCCCGCGAGAATGTGCAGCCGCCCGTTGACCGATGTCGCCCCTACCACCTCACCAGCCTAACGCTCAATACCGTTGGTGAATCGTCAGCGTAGAGTGAGAGCGTGCGAGCGCTTCTGGTAGCCAATCCCAATGCGACCAGTACCTCCCCGCGCGTGATCGACGTCATTGTGCGCGCGCTTTCCCACGAACTGGATCTTGAAGTAACGATGACAACCCATAAGGGTCACGCACACTCCATCGGCGAGTACGCCGTCGAATCCGACATCCCATTAATAATTACCCTAGGCGGGGACGGGGTCGTCAATGAAGTGATTAACGGCATTATGTTCGCGGATCCCGCTAAAGCCAAACCAGCGATCGCGCCGATCCCTGGCGGGAGTGGTAACGTTTTCGTTCGCGCCCTGGGCCTGCCTATTGACCCGGTTGAGGCAACAGGTGCAATTATGGAAAGTTGTCGGGCTCAAAGTTTTCGCTCGATCAGTTTGGGGCTTGCTGTCTGCGCGCGATCAACCGGTGCGGAATTCAGTCGCTATTTTGCTGCCAATTCCGGTCTTGGTCTTGATGCCACCATTATCGCAGCTATCGATAAAGATCGAAAAAAAGGGGCCATTGCCTCCCCACTCCGATACCTAGCAATTACGACTCGAGAGTACTTTCGGCGAAGTAATCACACTGCGTCAATTGTGATGTCGCGGCCGGGAACTGCGCCAATGGATCACGTTTATGTTGCCCTCGTCCAAAACTCATCGCCGTGGACCTTTTTTGGTTCATGGGCTTTGGACCCCAACCCCGCGGCCAGTTTCGATACGGGACTGGATGTCTTTATTGTCCGTAAACTCGACCCCATTTCAACCGCGCTCGCCGCCCGGCGAATCATCGCCAGATCACGTCGTAAGTCGGCAGCAAGCGCTTACATGAGTTGGCATGATCAATCCATGTTTTCGATCCAGGCTGACCCCGAAGTCCCGATTCAAATCGATGG
>JBDNFV010000362.1:0-1839 GCA_041689635.1 Candidatus Nanopelagicales bacterium
TAAATACCCAAATAGCCATGTGCGTGACGGTGGTAGTTGAGCCCCTTTGTCAACGACTCGCCAATTCCAGTGCTCGCTAGCGCCTGGGCGAAAATAGCGTTAAGAAGGGTTGATTTTCCACTTCCGGTTTTTCCAAAAATTGCTAGATTAAAACAGCCGAGGGAATCAAAAGCCTTGTGTAACTCATGGTCAAAAAGACTCGCCACCGCGGTCGAATCGAGAACCAAAGGGACACGTTGCTGCTCGCTGGGCACCCATTTATCCTATCGCGTTAACCTCCCGGGTTATGGTGGGTTAATGCCGCGGAAAACAGCACCTCGCCGATTGCGTTCTCTGGCAATTGTTGGGTTAATTTTTGCGGTAATCGGCATCGGTTTTTTTTCATTGAGCAACCTGATTCCTAACTCGATCAAAGAAGGCGTTTTAGGAGTACCGGTAACTGTTCCGGTCGAGTATGCCAATGTGATTAAAGAAGCTGCTACGCGTTGTCCAGCAATTTCCATTGAGCTATTTGCCGCCCAAATCCACGCGGAAAGCAGTTTTGATCCCATGGCTGAAAGCCCGGCAGGTGCGCAGGGCATCGCGCAATTTATGCCGTATACCTGGAAACACTACGGGATTGATGGGGATGGCGATGGCGTCAAAGATGTGTGGAACCCGGCAGATGCAATCCCTTCAGCGGCCCGGATGAATTGCATCAATCGCAAGACAGTCAAAAGTGTGGATGGGCCTCGACTAAAAAATACTTTCGCCGCCTATAACGCCGGCGCCGGATCCGTGTTGGAGTACGGAGGGATTCCCCCATTCCCCGAGACCGAGAATTATGTGAAGAAAATATTTGCTATCAGCGAGACGATTATGTGGCCATGAAAAGCAAACTTATTTAAGCTTACTTAATCACCATAATTGATTGTAGGTTTTCCACTACTAGTCGGCCATCAGGCGTCCACAGCCTGCGAAGTTCACTCATGAAACCACCGTGGACGGAACTGACCGATCCCTCGTGTAACAGTGGGGAGCGATTACCCGCTACCGGTGCAATCTCCTTCGGATCGATGAGCAAATTGGCACTGAAAGATACCGTCGCCGCTGGTCGCATGGTTTTCATTAATGTGTACGGCGAAGGCCACCACGCATCGGCCATGGCCAGAAGTTGGGCGGAATTCCAGTGGGCACCGGTTTCCGTTTTTTGTGGAATATTGATCCAGCCGAGCACCATTGCTTCGGTGCCCATGGTGGGCAACGGCGTAATTGGTCGGTACTCCAAATGTTGAGCAAATGCTGGCCCGGATAGCGGCCCAACCGGGGCAATAATGACATCCGATGGTGCAGGTGCGCGCGGAAATTTAGCCGTTCCCCACGTATCGGCCGGCGGATCAAGTTGTAAATTTTTATCTTCGCCGGTAACGATCTGCCCGCGGGCCACCGTGAGGTTTTCACTCGACCGAATAATGTCGACCTGCCACATGGAGATGGCCGAACCACTTCGGATCAAATTCGTAACGACGTGATGTCTCTCTGCGAGCACTGGTTCTGGAATTTGAGCCGTGATTGACCTGACCGGACGGGAATCGATCTCGTTGTGCACAACCGCTTCGATCATGGCGCGAATAGGAAGCCCACCCCATGCCCCTCGACCTTGTTGCCACGTGTCGGGGACATCCCATGTCGACTCGACGGCTGTGAACTCATTCATCAGGCACTGGCGGGTTTTGCTTCGGCAAGGGATCCTGTTCCCGCATTCGTATCGGTGTCGACATGTGCATTCCCGGAATACAAGGCGGACTTTGCCAGCCACCTACTCCATGGAATGTTCCACAAACCTCCCGGACCGTTCCA
>JBDNFV010000363.1:0-13828 GCA_041689635.1 Candidatus Nanopelagicales bacterium
CCTTCTTGGGTGCAGCCGCTGAAATCTTCTTGGCACCTGAAACGACCGCTTTAAATTCTGCGCCTGGGCGGAATTTAGGAAGCTTGGTTGCCTTAATTTTCACGGTCTCACCGGTGCGAGGATTGCGACCGAGACGGGCTTTCCGGGCTTGAGCTTCGAAGATTCCGAATCCGCTGATGGCAACCTTGTCGCCACGAACTACGGATTTCTTAATTTCTTCGATGAATGCATCAACGATTTCGGTGACTTCGCGCTTACTAACGTCGCCACGGCCCGTTACTGCATCAATGAGTTCTGCTTTGTTCACGATTTAACCCCTCCGGAGGGTGCTTAGGTTGATCTTGTGATCAACACCTAAATGTAACGTGAAATTCAGAAAAATTCGCGTTAGCCACGCCGAAAGGTGTTGGCGCGCAACATCTTTCGGCGTTCCGAGTTCTGGTGCCGCGGCACTTCTCACCAGATGGAAACTAGGTGAGAATGGGTTTGAAGCAGGGGCGGCTTTTCTCAAAATCACCGATGGCATCCGCGTGGCCAAGGGTGATCCCAATGTCATCTAGGCCCTTGAGTAATCGCCAGCGAACGTAGTCATCCACTTCAAAGTCGGAGCTGAAGTCCCCCGCAGAAACCGTACGCTCCTCCAGATTCACCGTGATGGGCGTTGCTGGACGTAATTCAATCAGGCCCCAGAGCCTCTCGATTGCATCTTGGGGAAGGACCGCCGTTAACAGACCACCTTTACCCGAATTACCACGAAATATATCGGCGAAACGTGAGCTGAGAACGACTTTGAATCCAAAGTCCTGCAAGGCCCAAACCGCATGCTCTCGTGAAGAACCCGTTCCGAAATCAGGGCCGGTTACCAAGATCGACACACCTTGATACTGCGGAAGGTTGAGCACGAATTCGGGATCCTTGCGCCAACTAGCAAAAAGCGCGTCTTCAAAACCGTGACGGGTAATGCGCTTTAAAAAGTCAGCGGGAATAATTTGGTCCGTATCTACATTACTTCGATGCAACGGAGCCGCCGTTCCCGTGTGAACGGTGAATGCCTCCACGGTTAAACCTCCACTAAATCTGCTGGGGCGCTGAGAGTGCCACGAACGGCAGTAGCCGCAGCGACCTCTGGTGAAACCAAATGGGTTCGACCACCCGGACCTTGGCGTCCTTCAAAATTACGATTTGATGTAGAGGCACTGCGCTCACCTGGAGCCAATTTATCCGGGTTCATGGCTAAACACATTGAGCAGCCGGCACCACGCCACTCGGCCCCCGCATCCAGAAAAATTTGATCCAGCCCTTCGGCTTCTGCCTCAATCCGAACCCGGGTTGAACCAGGAACGACAAGTAGTCGAACGCCGTCGGCCACCTTGCGGTTTTTGATCACGTTTGCAGCGGCGCGCAAATCCTCAATTCGACCATTTGTGCAGGAGCCGATGAAAACTGTGTCAACGGCGATTTCCTTAAGTGGCTGGCCGGGCCGCAAATCCATGTAGGCGAGTGCATTTTTAACCGACTCACGTTCGATCGGGTCAGAAAATGACTCTGGGTCTGGCACTACCTGGTCAAGAGGCAGGCCCTGGCCAGGGTTTGTCCCCCACGTAACAAATGGGCGCAATGTGGATGCATCAATGGTGATTTCCTGATCAAAACTTGCGTCAGAATCGGTGACGAGTGTCTCCCAATATGACACCGCTGCGTCCCAATCTGCCCCTTGCGGTGCATGTGGTTTTCCTTTGATGTAATCAAAAGTCGTTGTGTCGGGGGCGATCATGCCGGCGCGGGCACCAGCCTCAATCGACATATTGCAGATTGTCATCCGGCTTTCCATGGAAAGGGCTTTAATCGCCTTCCCCCGGTATTCCAGGACGTAGCCTTGACCTCCACCCGTTCCAATTTGGGCAATAACCGCGAGGATGAGGTCCTTGGCCGTTACCCCGACGGGTAAGTCTCCCTCAATCGTGATTGCCATTGTCCGAAATTTTTTCAGAGGCAACGTTTGGGTCGCCATCACATGCTCGACCTCGCTGGTGCCGATCCCAAATGCCAGTGCACCAAACGCACCATGAGTGCTCGTATGCGAATCCCCGCACACTATGGTCATGCCGGGCTGGGTGAGCCCCATTTGTGGTCCAACAACATGCACGATTCCCTGCTCGAGGTTTCCCAGCGGGAACAGTGTTACCCCAAATTCTTCACAGTTTTTACGGAGCGTCTCGACCTGGATCCGAGAGACCGGGTCGGCAATGGGTTTATCAACATCAACGGTCGGGATATTGTGGTCTTCGGTCGCCACCGTCAAATCCGGCCGGCGCAGACGCCTGCCAGCGGCCCGAAGGCCGTCAAAGGCTTGCGGACTGGTGACTTCGTGGACAAGATGTAAATCAATGTAAAGCAAATCAGGTAGTCCATCGCCTTCATGAACAATGTGGTCCGCCCACACTTTTTCCGCCAAGGTGCGACCCATGCGTGACTCCTGTTCTTTCCTTTTTTGCTACTGCCCGACGTAGCCGGTCAACTCTGATGGTGGGGGAATCCAACTGGACTCCCCCACCGATGTAGCCCCGACGGGATTCGAACCCGCGCTACCGCCTTGAGAGGGCGGCGTGCTAGGCCACTACACAACGGGGCCATGGAGAAAATCGCGTGTGATCACGATTCGCTGGGGTACCAGGACTCGAACCTAGACTAACTGAATCAGAATCAGTTGGGCTGCCAATTACCCCATACCCCAAGGGTGCCGCAATAGTCTATCGCCGGGAATAAATTACTCGCTCAAAGGTCGGTTCAAGGCCTGCCCCTTGGCATTTTTGATTCGAAGCAGTGATTCTTCCTTGCCCAAAATCTCCATCGATTCAAAAAGCGGCGGTGATATTTTCCGTCCACAGATAGCGGTTCGCACCGGACCAAATGCCAATTTTGGCTTAAGGTCCAAGCCGTCAACAAGGGATTCGCGTAAGGCTTGTTGAATCGCATCGGCATTCCAGGGCGTGACTTCAGCGAGCACCTGTGCGCTCACATCCAGTACCCGCACTGACTCCGATGTCCACACATCAGGATCAATGATTAATTCAGCCGCCGGCTGGAAAAGAAAGGCGATCAGTTCAGGGGCCGCGGCGAGGGTGTCGAGCCGTTCCGCAATCAGCGGGATCACCAATGCCAGCCGCTCACGCTCAAGTATTGATATGGGAGTTGATGTGGTCCCTGCAGATTCCAAGAAAGGAATAAGTCGTTCACACAGGTCGGATTCAGCGAGGTGTCGAATCCAATCTCCATTGATCGACGTGCACTTTTTTAGATCAAATCGCGCTGGATTCGGATTCACTCGCTCCAAAGTAAACGCCTGGGTCAATTCCTTGGGCGAAAAAAACTCAACGTCATTTCCCATGGACCAACCAAGTAGTGCTAAATAATTCAACAGGGCTTCCGGGAGGTAGCCACTGGATCGGTACATGGCGAGCGAGGATTCTGGATCCCGCTTTGACAGTTTCTTGTTACCTTCGCCCATCACATATGGCAAGTGTCCATAGGCCGGTGTCTTGTGCGCTACTCCGATGGCGGTGAGCCCATCAAATAACGCCAGTTGTCTGGGTGTTGATGACAGCAGATCCTCGCCCCGCAGGACGTGGGTTATGTTCATCATTGCGTCGTCGACCGGGTTCACCAATGTGTACAACGGATCACCATTAGCCCGAACTATTACAAAGTCAGGGACGTGTTCGGCCTGGAAAGTTACCTCTCCGCGAATCAGGTCATGCCACGTGAAGTCTCTGCCAGACATGCGATACCGAATGACCGGTTCCCGCCCTTCGGCTACGAAAACCGCTACCTGTTCATGGGTCAGCGCCCGACAGGAGCCGTCATATCCTGGAGTCCGCTTGTGTGCAGCGGCCAGCTCGCGTTTAGCCTCGAGTTCAGCGGCGCTGCAGTAACAACGGTAGGCAAACCCTGACTCAAGAAGTTTGACCACCACGTCGGCATAAATGTGCATTCGCTCCGATTGGCGATATGGACCATAGTCACCACCAACTTCGGGGCCTTCATCCCAATCCAGCCCAAGCCAACGCATGCTCGCAACGAGTGCCTCGTAGGAATCCTGTGAGTCGCGCGCGGAATCGGTGTCTTCTATTCGAAAAACAAAAGTGCCGCCAACATGCCGAGCAAATGCCCAATTGAAAAGCGCGGTGCGAATCATTCCAACGTGCGGATTTCCCGTAGGTGACGGACAGAACCGAACGCGAATATCACTCACGTGGCACGCTCCACTTTGTTGACCAGACTGCCAATTCCCTGAATTGAAATCTCAACGTCGTCACCGGCGACAATCGGTCCCACCCCGGCCGGCGTACCGGTCAAAATGACATCACCGGGAAGCAGAGTCATCTGATGGCTGACATAACTGACGAGATCAACCACCGAAAAAATCAAGTCCTGGGTATTGCCTGCCTGACGTTGTTGAGCACCAACATACGCTTCGACCGCAAGATCGGTTGGATCAAGTTCGGTTTCAATCCAAGGCCCCATTGGGCAGAAAGTATCGAAACCCTTGGCCCTGGCCCACTGGCCATCTAATTTTTGGATGTCACGAGCGGAAACGTCATTGGCGCAGGTGTAGCCCAAAATAACCTCGGCCACCCGCTCGCGCGGGACATCCTTGCAAAACCGCCCGATCACGACCGCCAGCTCGGCTTCATGGTGCACCACGGAGCTTTGTTTGGGGAGGACAATGCGGTCGTTTGGGCCAATTATTGAGGTACTCGGTTTGAGAAACATCAGTGGTTCAGGCGGCAGTTCACTTTTCATTTCGGCGGCATGGCCGGCATAGTTCGTGCCGATTCCAATAATTTTGCTCGGCAGGATTGGCGCCAAAAGCTTTACAGCAGATGCCGCAATCACCCGCCCGTCGGGCTCAAGTTCACCAAATGGGTGACCCTTCAAGATGGCAATAATTGAATTGTCGGCGAGTTCGCCGTGTTCATTGAGGTTGTCAAGAACACCAAAACTGACTTCTTCGCCATGGCTGAATCGACAAATGCGCACCGCTTTAGACTACCGGTTGAGTTTTCTCGGGTGTCACTTACGGCCACGTACGAGACCGTAATGAACGGCGTCGTCGAGGGCTTGCCACGATGCTGCGATGACATTCTCGTGCACCCCGATCGTGGTCCATTCGCGTGCACCATCGGTGGTTTCAAGGAGGACCCGCGTGACTGCCTCTGTTCCTTTGATCCCTTCGAGAATTCGCACCTTGTAGTCGGTGAGTTCAAGTTTGCCCAGATCTGGGAATAACTGTGATACCGCATTTCGAAGGGCGTTATCCAATGCATTGACGGGACCGTTACCTTCACCCGTTGACACGAGTCGCTCGCCATTTGCGTGCAATTTGACCGTCGCTTCACTCACGACTTTGCCATCCTCGCGCTGCTCGACAATTGTCCGCCATGATTCAACCGTAAATTTTCGCTCTGCCCCCTGTTCCGCACGCACGAGCAATTCAAAGGAGGCATCAGCGGCCTCAAATGACCAACCCTGCGCCTCGAGAGCTTTGACCCGCTCCACCACGGCTCTGACCACGGCCGGACTCCCACTGAGATCGAGTCCCAGTTCCGCACCTTTTAACTCCACCGACGCGCGGCCGGCCATTTCGGTGACTAATACGCGCTGAATATTTCCGACACTCACCGGATCAATATGGTTGTATAAATCGGTATTAATTTTTAAGGCGCTGGCATGTAAACCGGCCTTATGGGCGAATGAAGAAACTCCCGCATAGGCCTGGTGGGTGTCCGGCGCAATATTTGCGATCTCCGCGATCGCGTGAGAAACCCGATAGGTTTCAGCGAGGGCTTGCTTGGAGATGCACTCGATGCCCATCTTTAATTGCAAGTTTGCCACCACCGAGAATAGGTCAGCGTTGCCAGTTCGCTCACCGTAACCATTCGCCGTGCATTGCACGTGCGTGGCTCCCGCTTCAACAGCCGAAAGCGTGTTGGCGACCGCACACGCGGTGTCATCTTGGCAATGGATTCCGAGTCTGGCACCCGTTCGGTGACGAACTTCAGTCACGATTGTTTCAATTCCATGCGGCAACATTCCGCCATTGGTGTCACACAGCACGACAACGGATGCTCCAGCGTCATGGGCCGCCGCAACCACTGAAACCGCGTAATCTGGATCCATTTTGTAGCCATCGAAGAAATGTTCCAAGTCAACAAAGACGCGCCGACCATGGCCAATGAGATGTCGGACGGTGTCGATAACCATGTCGATGTTTTCTGCGCCCGTTGTCTTGAGCGCCTGCTCAACGTGTCGAATATCGGACTTTGCCACCAGAGTAATTACGGGTGCTTCACTGTCAAGAAGTGCCTTGACCTGCACATCGTTTTCTACCAAAATTCCTGATTTACGGGTTGCGCCGAATGCAACGAGTTGGGCATTACGAAACGGAAACGATCGAGCCTTTTCAAAAAATTCGGTGTCTTTGGGCATCGCTCCAGGCCAACCGCCCTCGATAAAATCGACACCGTAATCGTCGAGTAATCGGGTTATGGCAAGTTTGTCATTTACCGAATAGGAAATTCCCTCCCGCTGAGCACCATCGCGCAGAGTCGTGTCATAGACATGAAAAGCGTCGCTCTTGGTCATTTCCTTACTCCGTTTCGAGTGCATTGAACATGTGTTACAACAAGACGCGAACTAATTAACAAGCGCGTGCATCCAGTTGTGGCGATCGGGTACTGCACCTGATTGAATATCGAGGAGCGCATTGCGCAATGCCAAAGTGATCTCGCCCGATGCGCCTGCAGCAACCTCAAATGAACCATTGAATCGACTCTTAACCGTGCCAACCGGGGTGATGACCGCGGCGGTTCCACAGGCAAAGACTTCGGTGATCTCACCATCTGCACAACCAGACCTGAGTTGGTCCACAGTAATTTCGCCCTGGTCAACACGGATACCGAGATCTGAGGCCACCGTAATGAGGGATTCCCGGGTAACTCCGGGGAGAAGGGAACCGGTCAATTTCGGGGTCATGATTCGGGCGCTATCTCCAACACCGTAGACAAAATAAAGATTCATCCCCCCCATCTCTTCAATTCTTTGCCGATCAACCGCGTCGAGCCACACCACTTGGTCGCAGCCATGTGCTGACGCCTCGGCCTGCGCCAGGAGTGAAGCCGCGTAGTTTCCAGCACACTTGGCTTCCCCGGTTCCACCGGGCGCCGCCCGAACGTATTCGTCGGAGATCCAGACGGAAACCGGGCTGATTCCCCCGGCGAAGTAAGCTCCGGCCGGAGAGGCAATAAGTACGTATTTATACGCATTGGCCGGCCTTACCCCAAGACCAACTTCCGTTGAAATCATGAACGGCCGAAGGTAGAGGGAACGCTCTCTACCGCCGGGAACCCACTCCTGATCATGGGCAACCAAGTCCTCAATACTTGCCACGAACAGTTCCTCGGGTACCTCCGCCATGGCCAAGCGACGGGCGGAGCGGCCAAATCTCCGAGCGTTTTCAAACGGTCGAAAGGTTTTGATACTTGTGTCCCCATGGCGATAAGCCTTGAGTCCTTCGAAAATTGCTTGGCCGTAGTGCATGAAATTCGTCGCTGGATCCAATACCAATGGACCGTAGGGAATCAACTGGGCATCGTGCCAACCGTTGTCTGCATCCCAGTCAGCGGTGACCATGGAGTCGGTGAAATATTTTCCAAATCCAGGGTTTGCCAGAATTTCTTCCCGTTTTTCATCACTTTGCCGACCTGCACCGGCCGTCTTGTTGTCAATCTTCCACAGTCCAGACATATTAGTTTCCTTCTGCCGCAGTCACACATGCATGAGCCAAAGCCGTACCAATGTCAGAAGTGGATCGGATTGTGGTGCCGCGGACAGCTAGGTCCGCTGCGACACCCTGCTGGATCCAATCCGCCGCTTGGGTTTCTCCGATATGGTCCAAAAGCATGGCGAGTGACATAACGGTTGCGGTGGGATCCGCTTTACCCTGACCGGCAATATCTGGTGCGGAACCATGAACAGGTTCGAACATGCTGGGATTTTTACGACTTGGGTCAATATTCCCGCTCGCCGCTAATCCGATCCCGCCACCGATTGCCGCACCAATGTCGGTGAGGATGTCTCCAAATAAATTATCGGTTACCACGACGTCAAATCGTTCCGGGTTGGTCAAAAAGAACATGGCCGCCGCGTCAACATGTAAATACTCCGTTGTAATGTCAGGAAACTCTCGGGCTACTCGGTCAAATGTCCGCTCCCACAGGTCACCGGCAAAAACCAAAACGTTGGTTTTATGCACCAGCGTCACTTTTTTTCGGGGGCGCTTCGACGCGCGATCAAATGCGTCTCGCACAATCCGCTCAACACCGAATGCGGTGTTGACGCTCACTTCGGTGGCAACCTCGTGCGCAGTGTCCTTTCGCAAAACACCGCCCACACCAACATATGGTCCCTCGGTGCCCTCACGACAGACAATGAAATCAATGTCGTGAGGTCCCTTGCCCGCCAGCGGCCCGGTCACGCCGGCAAATAGTTTGACCGGGCGGACATTGACGTGATGGTCCATGCGAAAGCGCAACGGCAGCAAGACCCCGCGTTCTAGGACACCGGGTGCGACGCTGGGGTCCCCAATTGCGCCCAGGAGGATAGCGTCACTTGCGCGTAATTCTTCTAATGTGTGTTCGGGCAGCAACTCTCCCGTGGCGTTGTAACGCTTACCTCCCAGGTCGTATTCCTTGGTGACATATGTGAAGCCCGCCACTGGGGCGATGGCTTTGAGAACCTTGAGGGCTTCAGCCACCACTTCGGTGCCAATTCCATCACCTGGGATAAGTGCGATCGAATAGTTGGCGCTCATGCGTGAACTTTAGTGGGTCGGCGCCCGAGAAAACATCGGTGCTAGGCTTTGACAATTATGAACGGCGCCGTCGCACTCGAGTTGGCTAGCAACACGTCGTCGTGTCTCCTCCTTCATTCACTTCGCTGCCGCGCCGAGGCATAACAGCCGGATCCTCGTCGCGGGCCGCAAGATCTGGATCAGTTTCCCACAAACCTACCCGCGGAGATGACGATGAACACAGCAGACACCTACGAAAATCGAAATAGCCAAAAACCGTCCGGTATGCCAAGTGAGCGCTATCGGCCTTTTAAACCGGTCGATCTCCCTGATCGCACGTGGCCAATGAAAACGATGACCGCGGCGCCACGGTGGTGCGCTGTCGATCTGCGCGATGGCAACCAGGCCCTGATCGACCCCATGACCCCGGCACGCAAAATGGCAATGTTTGAGTTACTCGTCTCCATGGGATACAAAGAAATCGAAGTCGGATTCCCTTCCGCCTCACAGACTGATTTTGATTTTGTCCGACAGATAATCGAAGAGGACAAGATTCCCGATGACGTCGTGATCCAGGTGTTGACCCAATCACGGGAACACCTGATCGAGAGAACCTTCGAATCTTTGATCGGCGCCAAGCAAGCGATCGTGCATCTTTATAACTCGACGTCGACCCTGCAGCGACGAGTCGTATTCGGCCTCGACGAAGCCGGAATTATTGATATCGCAGTGCACGGTGCCCAACTGTGCAATAAGTACGCCCAGGAGATCACCCCGAACACGGATATCTACTTTGAGTACTCCCCCGAGTCATACACGGGAACCGAACTTGAGTTTGCGCTCGAGATCTGTAATGCGGTCACCGATGTGTGGCGACCAACACCTGACCACAAGGTTATTCTGAATCTCCCAGCGACCGTAGAAATGGCAACCCCCAATATTTATGCCGACTCAATCGAATGGATGGATCGGCATCTGCATAACCGGGATTGCATCGTGCTGTCTCTGCACCCGCACAATGATCGTGGGACCGGCGTCGCCGCGGCGGAATTAGGCTATTTGGCCGGTGCGGATCGAATCGAAGGTTGCCTCTTTGGCAACGGTGAGCGCACGGGAAATGTCTGCCTGGTAACCCTCGGAATGAACCTGTTCAGCCAAGGTATTGACCCTCAGATTGATTTTTCCAACATAGATGAGATCAGACGAACTGTTGAGTACTGCAACCAGATTCCGGTACATGAGCGCCATCCGTATGGCGGGGACCTCGTTTTTACCGCATTTTCAGGCTCACATCAAGATGCCATTAATAAAGGGCTCAATGCGATGAAGGCGGATTCAGCAACTGCGGGAGTCGACGTCAAGGCATTCCGGTGGGACGTTCCCTATCTTCCCATTGACCCGCAAGATGTAGGTCGGACCTACGAAGCGGTTATCCGGGTTAACTCCCAGTCGGGCAAGGGTGGTGTTGCTTACATTATGCGGACAGAACACCGCCTAGACCTTCCCCGTCGACTCCAGATCGAGTTCTCCCAAGTGATTCAAAAGGTTACCGAAACCGAAGGCGGTGAGATCGCGCCAACGGCCATGTGGGAAGCCTTCGCCTCGGAGTACCTGCCTGACCCCCATTCGTCGTGGGGTCGCTTTTCCTTGCGTTCGGTTCAGCACAACTCCGATGTTGACGGACACACCACCATTGAAGCCAATATCACCGATGATGACAAGGACGTGACCCTACTCGGATCCGGTAATGGGCCAATTGCCGCTTTTTGCAATGCCCTGGGTGATTACGGGATTGACGTTCGCGTCTTGGATTACATCGAGCATGCCCTCAGCGCTGGCGGAGACGCGACCGCGGCTTCCTACCTTGAGTGTGCGGTTGATGGCACGGTGTTGTGGGGGGTGGGAATTGATCCTTCGATCACGACATCTTCCCTCAAGGGAATTATCAGTTCGGTAAACAGGGCATTGCGGGATTAAAGCGCTACCGACTTGCCGGTGTGCGCGCCGATTTCGCTGGTAATCTGATCCATGAGTGCATGTGGAATTGGTGAATCTACAGTAAGCACGATCATTGCGTGTGCTTCGTTGTCACGACTGACCTGCATGCCCGCGATGTTGATCCCTGCATCACCCAACAGATTACCCACCGACCCAATAACTCCTGGGCGGTCGTGATACCGGAAAAATGCCATATATGAACTGATCGGGACGTCAATATCGAAGCCATTGACGTCAACTAGTTTGGCTTGATGCCTACTGCCGGCCACCGTTCCAGAAACACACACGGTGACTCCGTCCGTCTGGGTAATAGACACGGTGACCAAATTCTTGTGATCTTCGCTCATGGGATTCGTTGTGAGTGAAATGTCAACTCCGCGTTGCTCCGCTAAAACGGGTGCGTTGACGAACGACACCGGATCGTGCACCAAGTTTTGAAAGATGCCCTTGGTTGCACTCAATTCGAGGACACGAACGTCATGGTCCACCACGGCGCCTCGCACGTCAACTTCCACGCGGACAATCGCAGCATTAGATAAGGCACAAGCGATCACACCCAGTTTCTCGGTCAGAGGAATCAACGGCTTAATGTCCTCATGCAGATTGCCACCTTGAACATTGACGGCGTCGGGTACCAGTTCACCAGCGAGGGCGAGTCGAACCGATCGGGCTACTGAAATCCCAGCTTTTTCTTGCGCTTCATCTGTCGACGCTCCAAGGTGTGGCGTTGCAACCACCGACTCCAAGGTGAACAAAGGCGAGTCGATACACGGTTCTTGTGAATAGACATCGATTCCGGCACCGGCAACTCGACCATCAACGATTGCGTCATACAGCGCGGTTTCATCGATGATGCCACCTCGGGCGGCATTGACAATATGAACGGTTGGTTTCACCTTGTGCAATTCGGCGTCCCCAATGAGGCCCATTGTTTCGGGCGTTTTAGGGAGATGGATGGTGATGAAATCACTCTCGGCGAGGAGCTCGTCCAGGCTCACCATGCGAACACCTAGCTGAGCGGCTCGGGCCGGTTGCACATAGGGGTCGTAGGCAATCAGTCGCACACCAAAGGCACTGAGCCGCTGAGCTACGAGCACTCCAATCCGCCCCAGTCCAACAATTCCGACAACTTTGTCGGCCACCTCAACACCCGTGTACTTGCTGCGTTTCCACTCCCCCCGATGTAGCGCCTCATTGGCAGGCGCAATATTGCGAGCACTCGCCAGTAGCAAACCAACGGCCAACTCAGCCGCGCTGACAATATTTGAGGTGGGGGCGTTGACCACCATGACGCCGGCTTGGGTTGCTGCTTTGACATCGACATTGTCCAAACCAACCCCAGCGCGGGCAACCACTTTGAGTTTCTTAGCGACCGAAAGCGCCTCCGCATCAACCATGGTGGCTGACCGAATGAGCACGGCGTCAACGTCAACGATAGCCGCGAGTAGTTCCGCTCGATTGGCGCCATCACAGTTGATGATCTCAAAATCCGGACCCAGCGCTTCGACTGTGGCTGGTGAAAGTTCTTCGGCTATAAGTACGCGGGCTTTAGTCACGACGACATCTTAATCACCTAGTGAAGGTGTTGCTCTCGAGCCTTTGCCCACCGAGAATCTACCTAAGTGCGGTGCCCTCAACATAATCTTTGTCCTCGCCCGAAACCCATGACATCATGGAACGAAGTTTGCGGCCAACGGCCTCAATCGGGTGTTTCTCCCCTTTCGCGCGAAGCTCGAGGAACTCTGTGCTCCCACTGTTGTAGTCGTTAACAAAACGCTCGGCAAAACTTCCGTTCTGGATATCGGCGAGAACAGCTTGCATATTGAGCTTGACACTTGGGTCGATGACTCGTGGGCCAGAAACGTAGTCACCAAACTCAGCGGTGTCCGAGACACTCCAACGCTGCTTGGCAATTCCGCCTTCGTACATGAGGTCGACGATCAATTTCAGTTCGTGGAGGCATTCGAAGTAGGCGACCTCTGGTTGGTAACCGGCTTCGATTAGCGTTTCATAGCCGTACATGACCAATTGGGAAGCTCCACCGCACAGCACCGCTTGCTCACCAAATAGATCGGTCTCTGTTTCTTCGGTAAAGGTGGTCTTGATTCCACCGGCTCGCAGGCCTCCGATGGCGGCCGCGTAACTCAATGTGAGCGGCCAGGCGTTCCCACTGGCGTCTTGTTCGACCGCCACCAAAACGGGGACTCCGCGCCCAGCCGAGTACTCACGTCGAACCAGGTGACCCGGGCCCTTGGGAGCGACCATGGCAACATCAACAAAGGCCGGTGGCTTGATGTAACCAAAGCGAATATTGAAACCATGTGCGAAAAACAGCGCGTCGCCTTCCTTCAGGTTGGGCGCGATACTGTCGTCGAAGACTTTCTTCTGAACGGGGTCCGGGACCAACATCATGATGACGTCGGCTTCTGCGGCAGCGGTTGCTGGGTCGACCACGCGGAGTCCGTCCGCCTCGGCCTTTGCTTGGCTCTTGGATCCTTGTGCCAGGCCTACCCGCACATCGACCCCGGAATCCTGTAATGAGAGCGCGTGGGCGTGGCCCTGACTTCCATAACCGATCACCGCAACCTTACGACCCCGGATGACGTCAAGATCTGCATCGACTTCGTAGAACATTTCGGCCATGGGGGCTCTCCTTAGGATTAGTTTTCGATCACGGCGTGCTGGGTTAAACGTGCTTTAAACTGATTACTGTGTCGTTTTATCGGTGGTACGGACGCTGCGATCACTGATAGAACGTGAACCACGCCCCATCGCGACCATGCCCGACTGAACTAATTCCCGGATCCCGTAAGGCTCAAGAACTCTCAGCAAGGCTACCAACTTATCGTGGGCACCGGTAGCCTCGATCGTGACGGCATCGTGGGCCACGTCCACCACCTTGGCCCGGAAAAGTTGCACCGTTTCTAGAATGTGGCTGCGAGACTCAAGGTCGGCCTTCACCTTGACCAATAGAATCTC